>RGYP01000199.1 GCA_010031985.1 Gammaproteobacteria bacterium | reverse complement strand
CGCGACGCCGGCGTCGCGTGGTTGACGTCAACGATCGTTCACTGCGCGACATCACCATCGGCTTGGGCGGCTCGCCCAATGGCTTTCCGCGGCAAGATGGCTTCGACATCGTCGTCGCTTCGGAAGTGATGGCGATCTTTTGTCTCGCGACCAGCATCAACGATTTGAAGGAGCGGCTCGGCAAGATCGTGGTGGGGTATACCCGCGACCAAAAACCGATTCTCGCCCGTGATCTCAAGGCGCACGGCGCGATGACCGTGCTGCTCAAAGATGCGCTCTCGCCCAATCTCGTGCAAACGCTCGAGAACAACCCGGCGATCATCCATGGCGGCCCCTTCGCCAACATCGCGCACGGTTGCAATTCGGTGATCGCCACGCGTACGGCCCTGAAGCTCGGCGACTACGTGGTGACCGAGGCGGGCTTCGGCGCCGATCTCGGTGCCGAAAAGTTCGTCGACATCAAATGCCGTAAAGCGGGGCTGAAGCCGGCTGCGGCGGTGATCGTCGCCACCGTGCGTGCGCTCAAGTACCACGGCGGTGTCGAGGTGGCAGATTTGCCGACCGAGAACGTCGCGGCGTTGCTCAAGGGCATGGCCAATCTCGAGCGGCATATTGCCAACGTGCGCGATCGCATGGGCTTGCCGTGCGTGGTGTCGATCAACCATCGTGCCGAAGACACGCCGGCCGAGATCGCCGCCTTGCAGGAGCGCGCAACCCAGCTCGGCGTCACGATCCTCAACTCGAGACATTTTGCCGAGGGGAGTGCAGGGGCCACCGAACTCGCTCACGAGGTGGTGCGACTCTGCGAGCAACCGAACAAGTTCTCGATGATGTACGAGGACAGCCTGCCGCTCTGGAACAAGATGAAGAAGGTGGCGACCGAGCTCTACGGGGCGGCCGACATCACGGCCGATGCGAAAGTGCGCGCGAGCATTCGCAGTCTGCAGGAGAACGGCTATGGTCACTATCCGGTATGCGTAGCCAAGACTCAATATTCGTTCTCGACCGATCCGAAGTTGCGCGGTGCACCGAGTGTGCCGGTGTTGCGGGCGCTGCACGAGGCCTTCGGCTATCTGCCGGAGGAGGCAACCCTGCAGGTGGCCGAGGCGCTGAATCTCTCGCGTGCCGAAATCCACGGGGTGATCACCTTCTATCACGACTTTCGACGTGAGCCAGCGGGGCGTACCCGCCTCAAGCTCTGTCGCGCCGAGGCCTGTCAGGCGATGGGTAGCGATGCCTTGGCGGACGAGGTGAGCCAAAAATTAGCGGTCGGTTGGCACGGGACGACCCGAGATGGGCGGGTGACGCTCGAACCTGTCTTTTGTCTCGGCTTGTGTTCGGTGGCGCCTGCCGCGCTCGTGGGGACGGAACTTGTCGGTCGCGCCGACTGGCCGCGTCTGCAGCAGGCGCTCGCCAAGTGCGAGCATTGATCGACGTCGCCATGAGCAAGCCCACCCTCATTTACGTGCCGGCCGACTCTGCGGCTCTCGCACTCGGTGCCGATGCGCTCGTCGAGGCGATCGCCGCCGAGGCGCTACGCCTCGGCAAACCGATCAAAATCGTGCGCACCGGCTCGCGCGGCATGCACTGGCTGGAGCCGCTCGTCGAGATCGCCACCAAAAAGGGTCGGATCGGCTACGGCCCCGTTGGCGTGGCCGACGTCGGCGGGCTTTTTGTTGCCGATTGGCTTGGTGGGGGCAAGCATGCCCTCTGCATCGGTCAGGTCGAGGAGCATCCGTTTCTGCGTCGACAGGATCGCTGGACGTTTGCCCGTTGCGGCATCGTCGATCCGCTCTCCTGGAGTGATTTCATTGAACACGGGGGTGGGCGAGGTCTGGCCTGGGCACGCGCCAACGGGGCGGCGGCGACGCTTGCCGCCGTGACGGCCTCGGGGCTGCGCGGCAGGGGCGGCGCCGGGTTTCCGGCCGGCATCAAGTGGCGTACCGTGCACGACACGTCGGCTGACATCAAATACGTGGTGTGCAACGCCGACGAAGGCGACTCCGGTACCTTCGCCGATCGCATGCTCATGGAGGGCGATCCGCTCGCGCTGCTCGAGGGCATGGCGATCTGTGCGCTCGCGGTCGGTGCTCGCAAAGGGTTCATCTACATTCGTTCGGAATATCCGCGGGCGATCACCGTGCTCGAGGGCGCGCTGGTACTCGCGAAACAGCAGGGTCTGTTGAGCGAGTGCGAAATCGAATTGCGCATCGGCGCCGGAGCCTATGTCTGCGGCGAAGAAACCGCACTACTCGAAAGTCTCGAGGGCAAACGGGGTCAGGTTCGCGCCAAGCCGCCGCTGCCGGCGCATCGGGGGTTGTTCGGCAAACCCACCGTCGTCAACAACGTGCTGACGCTCGCGACGGTGCCGGCCATCCTCACGCGCGGAGCCGAGGCGTACGCCGCGCTCGGCAGCGGCAAATCGCGCGGCACCATCCCCATTCAACTCGCGGGCAACGTTCGTCACGCCGGTCTGTACGAAGTGCCGTTCGGTATTTCTTTGCGTGAACTCATCGACGATGTCGGGGCCGGTACCGCGAGCGGCCGGCCGGTACGAGCCGTCCAGGTCGGCGGTCCGCTCGGCGCGTATTTTCCGTGCGACTTGTTCGATACCGCCATCGACTACGAGGCCTTTGCGGCTCGCGAAGGGCTCGTCGGGCATGGCGGAGTCGTCGTGTTCGACGACAGCGTCGACATGAGTCGGCAAGCGCGTTTCGCCATGGAATTCTGCGCCGCCGAATCTTGCGGCAAATGCACGCCGTGCCGCGTGGGTTCGGTGCGTGGCATGGAGGTCATCGACAAAATCGTCTCGGGTCGCGATGTCGACGAGAATCTGGTTTTGCTCGAGGATCTTTGCAATACACTTCGCTTGGGCTCGCTTTGCGCCCTCGGCGGCTTCGTGCCGTTTCCGGTGCTGAGTGCGGTGCGACACTTTCCGCAGGACTTTCGACGCTCATGAACGCCGTTATCGATCGTGACTTCGGCACGCCAGCCTCGCAGGCCGAGGTTCGCGTGACGCTGGAAATCGATGGTCAGCGCATCGAGGTGCCCGCCGGCACCTCGGTGATGCGTGCCGCCGCCGAGGCAGGGGTCTCGATCCCCAAGCTCTGCGCCACCGATACGCTCGAGGCTTTCGGTTCCTGTCGGCTGTGTCTCGTGGAGATCGACGGTCGCGCGGGGACGCCTGCCTCCTGCACCACGCCGGTCGCCGAGGGCATGCGCATTCGCACCCAGACCGAGAAGCTCAAGTCGCTGCGTCGCGGCGTGATGGAGCTCTACATTTCGGATCATCCGCTCGATTGCCTGACGTGCTCGGCCAACGGCGACTGCGAGTTGCAGGACATGGCGGGTGCTGTCGGCTTGCGCGACGTGCGCTACGGTTACGCGGGTGCCAATCACCTCGATGCGCCGAAGGATGAATCGAATCCGTACTTCACCTTCGATGCCTCCAAGTGCATCGTCTGCTCGCGTTGCGTGCGGGCTTGCGATGAGGTGCAGGGTACCTTGGCGCTCACCGTTTCCGGTCGTGGTTTCGACTCGAAGATTGCGGCAAGTGCCGACGAGAAGTTCATCGACTCCGAGTGCGTCTCCTGTGGCGCCTGCGTCAAGGCTTGTCCGACGGCGACTCTCAACGAAAAGACGGTGATCGCGATCGGGCAGCCGGAGCACTCGGTGATCACCACCTGCGCCTATTGCGGCGTCGGCTGCAGCTTCAAGGCGCAGGTGCGCGGCAACGAAGTCGTGCGCATGGTGCCGAACGATGACGGCAAGGCGAATCGCGGGCACTCTTGCGTCAAAGGCCGGTTCGCGTGGGGTTACGCCACCCATCCGGATCGCGTGACGACGCCCCTCGTCCGCGAACGCATCACCGACCCCTGGCGTGAGGCGAGCTGGGACGAGGCGATTGCGCGGATCGCCAGCGAGTTTCGGCGCATCCAGACGCAGTACGGTCAAAACGCGATCGGTGCGGTGACCTCTTCGCGCTGCACCAACGAAGAAACCTTCCTCGTGCAAAAAATGGTGCGTGCGGTGTTCGGCAACAACAACGTCGACACCTGCGCACGGGTGTGTCATTCGCCTACGGGCTACGGTCTGAAGCAGACCTTCGGGACCTCGGCAGGCACCCAAGATTTCGACTCGGTGATGCAGGCCGACGTCATCATGGTGAT
>RGYP01000198.1 GCA_010031985.1 Gammaproteobacteria bacterium | reverse complement strand
CAATGAATTGACGCGAACCGTGGTTTTTTCGAGTTCGTCGGCCAGCACTTGCATCAAGCCCTCAAGACCGAATTTCGACACTGCGTAAGCGCCCCAGTAGGCGCGCCCGCGACGACCCACCGCGCTCGAGAGACAGAGCACGCTCGCGTCCGGTGACGCGCGCAGCACCGGCAATAGCACCTGGGTCAGCGCGAACGGCGCAGTCAGGTTGACGTGCATGACTTTCATCCAGGTCGGCACGTCGTAATCTTCGATCGGTCCCGGCACGCCGAGTAACGCGGCGTTGTGCACGAGGCCATCGAGCCGACCCCAGCGCTGCATCACCGCGTGGGCGAGCGCGTCGAAATCGCCCGCCACTGCTTTTTCGAGATCGAGCGGGGCGATCACGGCTTCGGCCACCGCAGCGCCGTTTGCCTGGCGCAGCGCGGCGATTTCGGCGTGGACCGCCTCGAGTTTTTTGACATTGCGACCGATGAGCACCACTTCGGCGCCGCGTCGCGCACACTCGAGAGCGAGCGCACGGCCGATGCCTGCGGTGGGCCCGGTGATGGCAACGACTCGACCGCGCAACTCGTCGGCGGCGAGCGGAACGCGTCGCGGGTCGAAGTCGATGTTATTCTCGGTGGTCATCGGTGGTGATCCTCGGGCGAACTCGATGAGTCAAAGAAATCAGCGAGAGAGGGTTCGCGGCAGATTGCCACGGGATAGTGTCACGGCGCTGCGCCAACTATCGAGGGTACGCCGCAGCGCGGAGGGGTGGGCTCGCCCGATGCGCTCGATGGCGTACCCCATCCAGAGCAGCGGGACGCGCAACGACGGCCGCGACGCAGAGGTCGTTGCCGAGGCGGCGTCGCAAATCTGCTGCGCCAGAGATCGTCTGCGCGCCTCGAGCTCGGCGATTTCCGCCACGCCGAGAGGGTCGGCCTGCCAGCGCGCATGGGGTTCGGCGGGCTCGCCGAGCGGGCGATAGATTCGGCCGGCTCGCGCATGTCGTGAAAACTCGGCCAAGAGTTCGAGTTCGCGCACGGGCGCACCGGCTCGACTCGAGAGTTGCTCGGCCATTGCCGGCGGTGCGCCCGCGCCGAGAGCGACCTCGCGAAACACGCTGTTGCCCCACGCGTGCAGGTGTTGGTCCAGTTCTTCGCGCGACAAGAATGCAACGCCCGCGAGGTCCACTCGCACGTGCTCGACGAGCGAGCGCAAATCGGGTGGCGAGCGTCTTTGCGTGCTCGCGGCTGCGGCCAAGGCGCGCGTGGCAGGATGACGGGCTGCGCCCTCGACGAGTCGGGTCAATTCTTCGAGCCACCACTCGAGACGCGCGTGCGCGACTTGATGCTCGAGTTCGCCTCGCAGGCTCGCCGACACCTCTCGCTCCACCGTGAACAGGGCGGTGAGGGCTGCCGCTTGTTCGGGTGGGCAAAAGCGAATCAGCCAGTCGCGATCAGGTCCGTAGCTCACGCGCGCTCGGGCGGCTTGCGCAAATGAGCGAGGTAGTTGACCGCGATGTCGGCGGTCAGCCGCGCGCTGCGCCCGATCGGGTCGTATTCGATGCCACGCAATTCGGCGAGCTCGAGACCCGCGCTGCGTGCCCAACTCGCGAGTTGCGAGGGTTTGATCAGCCGCTCGTATTCGTGGGTGCCTCGTGGCACGAGACGAGTGAGGTATTCGGCGCCGACGATCGCCAGCATGAACGAACGGAAATTGCGGTTGAGCGTTGACACGATGAGTGAGCCGCCAGGACTCACAAGCTGCGCGAGGGTGTGCACGGTCGCGGCAGGATCGGGGATGTGCTCGAGCATTTCCATGCAGGTGACGAGCGGGAATGCCCCAGGCGCTTCGGCCGCGAGACTCTCTACGGTTTGTACGCGATAGTCGATGGCGAGCCCTTCGCCCCCGGCATGGAGGCGCGCGACGTCGATCATGGTGGGCGCGAGATCGATGGCCGTGACGTTCGCGCCGGCACGCGCCAAGCCCTCGGCGAGCAGGCCGCCACCGCAGCCGACGTCGGCGGTGCGCACGCCGCGCAGCGGCACGCGTTCGCTGATGTAACCCAAGCGTGCGGGATTGATGGTGTGCAGCGTGCCGAATTCGCCGGCCGGATCCCAGAATCGGTGAGCGATGGCGTCGAACTTGGCGACCTCGGCGGCGTCGGCACCCGGGTTTTCGCGAGCGGATTCACGATGCATTTGGGATGGCCTGTACACGCGCGTTGAAGAGGTCGCTATGGTACTATTACGCGTTCGTTTTCGAATGCGGTAACAGCCTGCCGAATGAGCGAAATCGCCCGCGAAGTCCTGCCCGTCACACTCGAAGACGAGATGCGCCAGTCCTACCTCGATTACGCCATGAGCGTAATCGTCGGGCGTGCTCTTCCCGACGTCCGCGACGGCCTCAAGCCGGTTCACCGCCGCGTGCTCTACGCCATGCGCGAGCTCGGCAACGAATACAACAAACCCTACAAAAAGTCGGCCCGTGTGGTCGGCGACGTCATCGGTAAGTACCACCCGCATGGCGATACCGCCGTCTATGACGCCATCGTGCGCATGGCGCAGCCGTTCTCCATGCGCTACCTTTTGGTCGACGGGCAGGGCAACTTCGGTTCCGTCGACGGCGACATGCCGGCGGCCATGCGCTACACGGAAGTGCGCATGTCGCGCATGGCGGGCGAATTGCTCGCCGACATCGATCGCGAAACCGTCGATTTCGTTCCGAACTACGACGAGTCGCTGACCGAACCGGCAGTGATGCCCTCGCGCATCCCGAACCTGCTCGTGAACGGGTCCTCGGGTATCGCGGTCGGCATGGCGACCAACATCCCGCCGCATAACCTCACCGAAATCGTCAACGCCTGCATCGCGGTCATCGACGATCCGGAGATCACGCTCGCGGGTTTGATGCAGCACGTGCCGGGTCCGGACTTTCCCACCGCCGGCATCATCAACGGCGCGCAAGAAATCGTCAGCGCCTACAAAGGCGGCCGTGGGCGCCTCTCGATCCGCGCGCGCACCCACTTCGAAGACATCGGCAAGGGTGATCGACAGGCGATCGTCGTCACCGAGCTGCCGTATCAGGTCAACAAGGCGAGGCTGATCGAGCGTATCGCCGATCTGGTGCGCGAGAAGCAGATCGAAGGCATTTCCAACGATGGTCTGCGCGACGAGTCCGACAAGGACGGCATGCGGATCGTCATCGAGTTGCGGCGCGGCGAGAACGCCGAGGTCGTGCTCAACAATCTTTTTGCGCAAACGCCGCTCGAGACGGTGTTCGGCATCAACATGGTGGCCCTCGTCGATGGCCAGCCGCGGCTGCTGTCGCTCAAAGAAATGCTCGAGGCCTTCATCCGTCATCGCCGCGAAGTGGTCACGCGGCGCACGGTGTTCGATCTCGCCAAGGCCCGCGATCGTGCGCACATCCTCGAGGGTCTTGCGGTTGCGCTGGCGAACATCGATGACGTCATCGCCTTGATCAAGGCCTCGCCGACGCCTGCCGAGGCCAAGACGGCTTTGCTTGCGCGCAGCTGGAATTCCGGCGCCGTGCCCGAGATGCTGGCACGTGCCAACAATGTGTCAACCCGCCCCAAAGATCTCGCCGCCGAGCTCGGCTTGCAAAGCGACGCCAACGGTTATCGACTGAGCGAGACGCAGGCGCAGGCCATCCTCGACATGCGCCTCAACCGTCTGACGGGTCTCGAGCAAGAAAAGATCGTCGGCGAATACGCCGAGCTGCTGGCGCTGATCATCGACCTGTTCGACATCCTGGCGCGCCCCGAGCGCTTGACCGAGGTGGTGCGTGACGAACTCACCGCCATTCGTGACGAATACGGCGATGCTCGTCGTACCGAAATCAACCTCGATCACATCGATCTCGCCACCGAAGACCTGATCGAGCCGCAAGACGTGGTGGTGACGCTCTCGCATGCGGGCTACGCCAAGAGCCAGCCGCTCACCGAATATCAGACGCAGCGGCGCGGCGGGCGCGGCAAGACGGCGACCACCGTCAAAGACGAGGACTACATCGAAAAACTGTTCGTCGCGCATACCCACGACACGTTGCTGTGTTTCTCGAATCGCGGGCGGGTGTACTGGTTGCGCGTGTTCGAGTTGCCGCAGGCGGGCCGAGGTGCGCGCGGCAAGCCGCTCGTGAATCTCATGCCGCTCGAAGAGGGCGAACGGATCAA
>RGYP01000197.1 GCA_010031985.1 Gammaproteobacteria bacterium | reverse complement strand
CAGAAAGCCGCACTACGCGTTTTGCTCAAATAAAACGGAGCTCGTCAATATGGATACGACTGTGCTGTGGGCCGCTGCAATCGGAGCTCTGTGTGCCTCTTCGCTGGTGATCGGTGCCGTCATCGGTGTGAAGGTTCGCATACCGCAGGCGACGGTGGGGTTGCTTGCAGCCTTTGGTGGTGGCGCGCTGTTGTGTGCGCTTGCCATCGAGCTCGTCGCACCGACGGTGCTCGCGTTTGCTGCTGCTCCCAACGAAACCGCAAAACTTGAAGAAGCTGAACATTTGCTGACGTTGATCGGTGGTTGTATCGCCGGCGGCATACTCTTCGTTCTTCTGGATCAGCTCGTGAATGCCAAAGGTGGCTATCTACGAAAAAAAGCGTATGTCATATCGAAGACGGCCATCGAACGCCAGGCGTTCAATCGCAAGGCGCTGGCGGAAGTCGTGAACGTGCCCATCTTCTTCAATCTACCCGCCGACAAGATGGCGGCAGTACTCAGTCATATGAGGCCGCGGTTTTTTCTGGCGGGCGAAACGATTTTTTCGCGTGGCGACAGCTCTCACGGCTTGTATCTCATTCGAAAAGGTTTCGTCTTCATCGATCATCCGGATCGTGCCGAGCCGATCGAGTTGGGCCACGGCGAGGTCATCGGCGAAATATCGTTGCTCGCGGAAGCGCCCTGCAGTGCCGATTGCGAGGCAAAAACCGACGTCGAAATGCTGCTGCTGACTCCGGCTGACTTTGCGAGTCTTCGCAAGCAAATCCCCGAACTTGAACAGCAGCTGCGGGAACTCGCCGTGCATCGGATCGAAGAGAACCGTGGTGCTGCAGCGCGCAACCAGCGCGAGCAGGAGCGATGGGCGACCCTTGCCATCGAGGCCATCAGTCACGGGGGCCATTTCCCCGCTCAAGATGAGCTTCGTCGACGACATCAATCTCACGGCAACGCGGCGTTGGCGATCTGGCTCGGTACGCTGCTGGACGCCGTACCCGAGAGCCTCATCATCGGAATATCCCTGACGGTGGCCGTTTCGAGCGTGGTCGCAGCCGGTGGTGAGCTGACGTTTTGGTCGGTATTTCCCTACACGTTAATCGCAGGGTTATTTCTGAGTGATCTGCCGGAGGCGCTTTCAGCTTCGCAGCAAATGAAAATGCAGGGCCTTTCGACCACGCGAGTTCTTTTTCTTTGGGGGTCGCTGGTCGTGTTTACAGCGATTGGCGCTGCGGCGGGTGCGGCGATGGCGGGGCACATCGATCACAACATGCAGGTTTTCATCGAGGGTATCGGCGCTGGTGCGATGCTGGTCATGATCTGTGCGGCTATGATTCCCGAAGCCGCCCATCTCGCCGATGCCAACTTGGTGGGAACATCGACGTTGACGGGGTTTCTCTGCCCGATCCTTTTCAAATTCATGGAATGAATCGGTCAGGATGCGAAGTAACTAAAAGTACCTAACGATAGGCACGCAGGAACGACAGCAAGGTCGATGCGGTAAGTTCGGCGTGATCGAGGTTGGGTGAGTGGCCCGTCGGCAGTGTCTCGATGGTTACCGGGGCATTCGGCAGATGGCTGGCGAGTTTTCGTGCCCAGTCGGGATCCAGCAAAGGATCTCGTGTGCCTGCGACGAGCATCACCGGTGTCTTGATTTGGATCAGCGTCGAGGGGTAGGGATCGGTGCTTGCGCTCGCGCGTGCCGTTGCGGGATTTCGTAGTCCCATGGCGGCGATGGATTCGAAGTGCCCCGAAATCAAAGTATTTCGATAGCGGCGCTCTGCCAAGTGTTCGAATCCCGCGTAGCGACTCGTCACCTGATCCAGCAACGATTTCATTTGTTCGAGATCAGGCTGCGGGTAGTCGTTCAACGCCGCGATCCCCGCGGGCGCTCGCCACGGGCCGCCCGTGCCCGAAATCGCGACAACCGATGCCAGTGACAAGCGATTGCGCTCCAGGGTTCGTAAAGCGAGCGAGCCGCCAAATGAAGTGCCGATCACATGACAGGACCGCGCGGGTGAGAGCGCCTCAAGTAGCGCCTCGATTTGATCCACTCGGGGCAAGTACGGAGAGCGATCTAGGAACACCACCTTGTCCGACCTACCGAATCCCAGCAAATCGGGCGCCATTACAAAGTATTCATCTGCCAAAATCGGCGCCACCTGATCCCACGCGGTCAGCGCATCTGCGCCATACATTCCGTCGTGAAGCAACAGTAGTGGCGGACGATTGTTTTGACCCCATAAGTGCACTTCGGTTTTGAGACCATGGAGTTTCAACGTGAGTGTGAGCGACATTCAGAGGGCTCCGCCTATCGTCGGTGTAGATCGATTCGAGTGAAAATTCGTCGGGCCCGCACTCGTCACTGTCCATCCGTCGGTGATGGGCATCTGCGGGCGAGCCCAGTCTTCCCCTGGCCAATTATGGTTCGCAACGGTCTCTCCGGTTTCAGTCCGTAAGGTGGTGGTGTCGCGGTGACGGATGTTCCACGGAAATCGAGCGATTTGTTTCCGGTTAACCCCGAGGGCTTGGTTGAGCAATCCGACGGGGCGCTCTGGGAGTCGGTGTTGGCCGCCGAGATTCACCCGCTGCTCTGCGCGCTCGCCTTGCTCACGAACGATCACGCGCTGGTCGATCCTCGTTTTTCACCCATCGTCGAGCTACCCGCTGCGGGTCCGCCGCCTCACTGGGGGCTGAGTGATGCCATGGTCGACGAGGCGCGACTTCGGGCATTCGAACATCTGCGAGGCATCCGTGATCGTGCGCGTGATCTCGAGTGCGATCCGTCGCCATCGATGCTGGAGAGGACGCTAGAGTTTGCCGTCGGTCGTGATCACGGCGTCTCTGCCGGTCTGATTCGCCGTGAGCTCGATTTGCCGCACGATCCCGAAGCGCCGGATTGGTGTGCGGAACACATCGCCACGGGAAGAACGTTTCGAGTTGCGATCATAGGTGCGGGGATGTCCGGCATCCTTGTCGCACATCGCCTGCAGCAAGCGGGTATCGACTACACGGTCTTCGAAAAAACCGGCAACGTCGGTGGCACCTGGAGCCAGAACACCTATCCCGGATGTCGGCTCGACACCCCAAACTTCGCGTACAGCTATGCATTTGCACAAAACCCCAACTGGCCGAGCGAATTTTCGGAACAGCGTGACATCCTGGTTTTTTTCGAGCAGCTCACCCAAAAGTTCTCAATTACCGATCGAGTGCAACTCGAAAGCGAAGTGATCGGTCAGCGCGGTGGGGCAGTTGGGACGACCGAAGATTCCAGAAATCCCCGGCGCAGATCAATTTGCCGGTACAGCATGGCATACGGCACGCTGGAATCACGATGTGAGTTTGAAAGGCAGGCGGGTTGGCGTGATCGGTACCGGAGCCAGTGCGTATCAAGTGGTGCCTGCGATTCTGTCCGAAGTCGCCTCGGTGGTGGTGTTCCAGCGCAATCCGCCGTGGATGTTACCCACGCCGCGCTATCACGAGACCATTACCGCCGCTCATCGACGCTTGCTTGGCGCGCTGCCGCACTACGCCCGATGGTTACGTTTTTTTCAGGTCTGGGCGACGATCCGCGGCCGCTGGGACCTGGTCCGCGTCGACGAGACGTATCAACATGCCGTCTCCGTTTCCGCTGCAAACGAGGCGTTGCGTCAATCGCTGCTGCAACAAATGGAGCGACACTATGCGGATCGCCCCGATTTGCTGCGATCCCAAGTGCCGAACTATCCCCCGGGCGCCAAACGCATGTTGCGTGATAACGGTGTGTGGCCCGCCGCACTCAAAGATCCGAAGGTGTTCGTCGAAACTCGTCCGATCGCGGGCATCTCGAGCGGGGGCGTAACGATCGTCGCGGAGGGAGGCGATGTCGGCAAACAGCATCCGCTGGACGTTCTCATCTATGCCACCGGGTTTCGGGCGTCGGAGTTTTTGATGCCCATGGAGATTACGGGCTTACACGGCAGAAAACTACATGAATGGTGGAACGGAGAGGCGAGAGCGTATCTCGGCATGTGCATGCCGGGCTTCCCCAATTTCTTTTGCATGTATGGCCCCAATACGAACCTAGTCGTACACGGCAGCCTGATTTTATTTGCAGAATCATCGGCCAATTTCATCATGCAGTGCATCAAGATGCTGCTGGAAAAAAATCAGCAATCCATGATGGTGACCGAACAGGCGTTTCAGGCTTTCAAC
>RGYP01000196.1 GCA_010031985.1 Gammaproteobacteria bacterium | reverse complement strand
GATCGATCACGTTACCGATCGCCCCGGCGATCACGAGCGCGAGCGCCGCCGACAGAATGGCCTCGCGCCGCGCATGCAGCGTGCGCAACCAGATGAGCAGCAACAAGGTGACGACCACCGCGAGCACGCTCAAAAAATGGCGCTGCCAACCGCCCGCCCCTGCCAGAAAACTGAACGCCGCGCCGGGGTTGTGCAGTCGCGTGATGTCGAGCCAAAAAAACACCGGCGTGAATTCGCCGAGAAAATAATTGACCTCGATCCAGCCCTTGCTCCACTGGTCGGCGACGATCAGCAGCGCCGTCAAGACCAGCCAGCGCCAGCCGCACTCGCGCAGGCTGACGGCGCGCAGCGCCTCGCGCAAAGACTGGGGTTTTGCGGCCTCGCTCATGCGTAGCGCCGCTCCTCACCCGCCCCATCGACGTTGGTGACGCAGCGACCACAAAGCTCCGGATGCGCCGCATGAGTGCCGACGTCCTCGCGACGGTGCCAGCAGCGCACGCACTTCGGCGCTGCGGTCGGTCGCACGCGCACGCTGCGGGTCTCGACGCCGGGGTCGATCACGACCCGCGCCGCCGAGGTGATGAAGAAAAATCTGAGTTCATCGCCGAGCACCGCATAGCGCGCCTGCTCGGCCGCGGGACAGAGGATGTCGACCTCGGCCTCGAGCGGCGAGCCGATCTCGCCCGCCTCGCGCAGCCGCTCGAGTTCGCGCGTGACCTCGGCCCGCAGCGCGAGCAGCGCCTCCCAATCGATGTTCTCGGCGGGCACCTCGGGCAGCGCGTGCCAGAGCGCATGAAATACCGAAGCCTCGCGTGGCCCGGGCAAATGCGACCAGATTTCTTCGGCGGTGAACGAGAGCACCGGCGCGAGCCAACGCACCATCGCCTCGACGATGTGATACATCGCCGTCTGCGCCGAGCGGCGTGCATGACTGCGCGCCGGCGTGGTGTAGAGGCGATCTTTGAGCACATCGAGATAGCAGCCCCCGAGTTCGGTCACGCAGAAGCCGTGCGCCTTCTGGTAGACAAGGTGAAACTCGTAGTTGCGGTAGGCGCCGACGATGTCCTCTTGCAACTCGCGGGCGCGACGCAGCGCCCAGCGATCGAGCGCCACCATCTCGGCGACCGGGACGGCGTCGCGCGCCGGATCGAAGCCCGCGAGATTGCCGAGCAAAAAGCGCACGGTGTTGCGGATGCGACGATAACTGTCCGACATGCGCTTCAGAATTTCGTCCGATACGCTCATTTCATTGGCGTAGTCGGTCGAGGCCACCCATAGCCGCAGCACGTCGGCACCGAGACTCTGCATCACTTTTTGCGGCGCGATGACGTTGCCGAGCGACTTCGACATCTTGCGGCCCTTGTCATCGACCGTGAAGCCGTGCGTGAGCACGCCCTTGTACGGCGCGCGCGCGTAGAGCGCCTCGGACATCAAGAGCGAGGAGTGAAACCAGCCGCGATGCTGATCGGAACCCTCGAGGTAAAGATCGACGGGCCCCGCGATCTCCGGACGCTGTGCCGCCACGCACTCGAACGAGAGCCCGGAGTCGGCCCAGACGTCCATGACGTCGTTGACCTTGTCGTAGTGTTCTGCCTCGGCGCCGAGCAGCTCTGCCGGGTCGAGCGCGAACCAGGCCTCGATGCCGCCCTGCTCGACTTTGTCGGCGGCGCGACCGATGAGATCGAGCGTCTGCGGGTGCAACTCGCCCGTCACCTTGTGCACGAAGAGCGGAATGGGCACGCCCCAAGTGCGTTGCCGCGAGATGCACCAGTCGGGTCGGTTCTCGATCATGCCGGTGATGCGCTGCTCACCCCACGCGGGCGTCCAATGCACGTTTTTGATGTCGGCGAGTGCCTGCGCACGCAGGCCTTTTTGATCCATGCTGATGAACCACTGCGGCGTAGCACGGAAGATCACCGGGGTCTTGTGGCGCCAGCAGTGCGGGTAGCTGTGTTGATACGGCGCGTGGTGGATCAAGGTGCCGCGCTCGCGCATCAGCGCGATCACGCGCTCGCCGCCCTCGTCGATCTTCAGTCCCTCGACGATCGGCGTACCGGCGATGAATCGGCCATCGCCACCCACCGGATTGTGCACCGGCAGGCCATATCTTTGACCAACCGCGAAGTCCTCTTGTCCGTGCGCTGGCGCCGTGTGCACGGCACCGGTGCCGGCATCGAGCGTGACGTGATCGCCGGTGATCACCGGTACCTGCTTGTCGAGGAAGGGATGCTGCAGCATGAGCCCCTCGAGCGCACTGCCCGGGAAGCGCGCCAAGATCTCTGCTTCGGTGCTGCCGTAACGCTTGGCTGCCGAGTCGGCAAGATCGCAAGCGAGCACCACGCATCGCGCCGACAGCCGCACGAGCGCGTAGTCGATCGCGGCGCCGACCGCGACCGCCTCGTTGGCGGGCAGCGTCCAGGGCGTAGTGGTCCAGATCACGATCGAGGCACCCTCGGCGCCGAGCAGCGCCGCACTCACGCCCGTGCGCGCGGCGAAAGCCGCCGAATCTTTGAAGGCGAAGGCGACGTCGATCGCCGACGAGGTCTTGTCTTCGTACTCGACCTCGGCCTCGGCGAGCGCCGAGCGACAATCGAGGCACCAGTGCACGGGCTTCGCGCCCTTGTAGAGATGACCGTTGCGCACGATTCGACCGAAAGCCCGCATCTGCTCGGCCTCGAAGGCGAAATCCATGGTGCGATAGGGACGATCCCAATCACCGAGTACGCCGAGTCGCTTGAAATCGGTGCGCTGCAACTCGATCTGCTCGGCCGCGAAGGCGCGACAGGCCGCCCGGAAGGCGTTGACGTCGAGCTTTTGCCCCGGGCGCCCGTGTTTTTTCTCGACCGCGAGTTCGATCGGCAGGCCGTGGCAGTCCCAGCCCGGGATGTAGGGCGCATCGAAGCCATCGAGAGTGCGCGACTTGACGATGATATCTTTGAGAATTTTATTGAGCGCGTGACCGATGTGGATGGTGCCGTTGGCGTACGGCGGCCCATCGTGCAACACGAAACGCGGTCGACCGCGGGCGATCTCGCGCAGGCGTCCGTAGGTGTCGCTCTTTTGCCAGCGCTCCACGAAGCCCGGCTCGCGCGCCGCGAGATCCGCCTTCATCGGGAATTCGGTCTGCGGCAAATTGACTGTCTGCTTGTAGTCGGTCACGTCTTGTTCACCAGTTCGCGCGCCTCGCGCGCATCCACCTGCATCTGCACCACCATCAACTCCACGCTCTCGAAGCGCACCTCGCCGCGCAGGTGGGCGACGAATTCGACCTCGAGCTCGCGACCGTAAAGGTCACCGGAAAAATCGAACACCACGGTTTCGAGCAACGGCTCGACCCCACCCACCGTGGGGCGGGTGCCGAGACTGGCCACCCCGCCCATCGGCGTGGGCGCAATGCCATGGACCCGCACGGCAAAGATGCCCCCGAAGGGAATGCGTCGCCGCCGCAGACGAATGTTAGCCGTCGGAAAGCCGAGTGTGCGGCCGAGTTGCTGCCCGCGCACCACGCGACCGCGCATCGAGTAGGGTCTGCCGAGTAGCCGCCCGGCCCGCGCGAGATCGAACGCCTGCAGCGCCTCGCGCACGAGCGAGCTGCTCGCCCGCTCCGCGCCGACCCGCACCGGCTCGAGCACCTCGACCGTGAAGCCGTGACTCGCGCCGGCGGCCTGCAGGAAGGCGGCGTTCGCCTCGCCATGCCGCCCGAAGCGAAAGTCGTGTCCCACGACGATACCGGTGACACCGAGATCTTCGACCAACAGCCGTACGAACTCGCTACCCGAGAGCGCACGCAGCGCAGCATCGAAGCGCAGCACGATGAGCGCATCGAGCCCGCTGCCCTCGAGCAAGCGCCAGCGTTCGCGAAAATTCGTCAGCCGCGCCGGCGGCGCGTCGGGGTTCAAAAATTCGCGCGGCATGGGCTCGAAGCTCAGCATCAGGGCCGCTCGACCGTGCTCGCGTGCGCGCGCGAGCGTGCACTCGATGAGTTCGCGATGCCCGCGATGCAGACCATCGAAACTGCCGAGCGTGAGCACGCCCCCGCGCAGCGCCGCTGGCACCCGTTTGGTCCCACGCAGCAATTTCATCGCGACTCGCCTCGCGGTGAGCTGTTGCGCAGGTGCGCGGGGCGCAGACCGAGCACAGCGAGCACGGCGGCGTAGACGAGCGCGCCGGCACCGATGCAGCCCGCGAGCCGCAGC
>RGYP01000195.1 GCA_010031985.1 Gammaproteobacteria bacterium | reverse complement strand
CAGTACGCTACAGGGAGAATGCTCGACGAGGGATTTGGACACCGACCCTCGCCACCAGCGCGCCGCCCAGCTCTTTTCCCGGTGGTGGCCCACCACGATCAAGTCCGCATTCACGGACTCGGCGTGGCGAACGATTTGGTCCACGGCATCGCCCACGACCACCTTGCCCTGCGCGGCAAATCCCATGTCAGCCAGCCGCGCGATGCCCTGGTCGAGGATGCTTTGATACTCGGCGCGCTCCCGATCCTCCTGGCCACCGTCGTAGATGCCCACTTCCCCACCGGCAAACTCGAGGGGCGGGGGCACCACGGCGATCACGTAGAGCTCGGCGCCATCGCGGCCAGCGAGCTCGCGCGAATCCACGAGGGCCGCCTGCCCCGCTTCTGAGCCGTCATAGGCAAGAACGATGCGCTTGTACACGGCGATCCTCCTTCGTCGTCAGTCAACGAATCCCGCCACCGCCTTGAGGCCCTTCGGCACCAGGCGGCCGGCCCGGGCCCGGCTCCCGCGGTACTCGCCGAGTTCCACCTTGCCGATCTCCACGACCGTGGGTTTTTCGCCCCGACCGCGGCCAGCCACCCGCAAAGTACCCGAAACCGCGCGAACCGCAAGCAGCTCCTCGCCGTCACGCAGCTTCATGAGAATCACACCCTTGCCACCGCTCGGGAGCAGGTTGACCTCCTCAACAGGCAGGGCCAGCAACTTGCCGTCGGCAGATAACGCCGCTACTTCCTTGGCGCCCGGGTGAAGAATCGTGGGGGAAAGACACTTGTCACCCTCGCCCAAATTGAAGAACTGCAATCCGGAAAGCACGTGCCTCACTCGAAGATTGTTCTGCGAAACACCCAGCCCTGTATCCAATCTCAAAGCGTCCCGGTCGACCTCGCTTGCTGCAGCGTGGTATCGAAGACTCTTCCTTGCCTGCAAAGAATCGCTCTCCAAATCCGCGAGTCCGCCCAAGGCGCTGGATTTCGCGCGCAACGTCGGACGATATCCCGGGCGAACCGCCAGCAAGCGATCGGCCAACGTGACGCCCTCGGTGAGCAGCGCACGACGCTCTGCCATCGACCCGGAGGTATTTCCGATCGACTCTGCAAGCACCCATGAAATGCGTATGTGATCGGCCGTCGCAGCCAAGTTCCCGAGTTCCGCCGAACCGAGACTGCGTGTGATGGCGAGCGCTCGACGAAGGCTCTCGACCGCAGCGGGCGAGTCGTAACTGCGTAATTGCGCGAACCCCAATGAGTACAAAATATCGCTCTCGAGCATCCGAACCGGAGCGGAGACCTTTACCCTCGACAGGACGGGTTTCAGATCCTCCATCACCCGCAGTCCGAGGGCGACGGCCGAGGCATGATCCGCCCGAGTGCTGAAACGCTGTACCTTCAGGAGCGCGATTCGTGCCGCCGCAATGACCGTCGCATCGCTGCGATCGCCGTTCCTGACCTCGGCGTCGATCATCGCGCTTGCCGAATCGAGATAGACATCTGCCTCCGGCGTACGTCCGGACGCACGCAGCACCTGCGAATACTGGGCGCGGGCGATCGCGCTGTTGCGGCGCGTCGAGGCGTTGCGCGCCTCGGGCGGCAGGCCGTTGTAGTACTCGACCGCGCGCTTGGCGAGCGCTGCCATCACGTCGGCACGGCCGATCGGTTCCATCTCGGCATAGAAATCGTCGAGGATGAACTCGACGAGACGCTCGGCTTCGTCGCGCGAGAGCTGAGAAACCTCTTCGGCCCTGATCGCCCGATTGGCGCTGTATATGCCGTAGACCGCACTGACGATGGCCACGACCGCGAGCGCTGCGCAGCCCGCCGCAATCTTGCGCGCACGCACCAGCGCCGCACGCGTGGCGCGCTCGTGCTCGCGCTGCGCAGCGAGCTTGCGCTCGGCCTCTTCGCGCGCCTCGCGCTCGAGTCGCTCGGCACGACTCGCCTTGACCACGCTACAGAGCACGTCGTGCGTGAGCTCGACCCTACGCACGTCAAGCCGCTCTTCGATACGTAGCAGCCTCCGATTGACGAGCGTGGCAAGCGCGGTGGCGGCGTCCGGCTGGGCAGCGGCGGCGGCAAAGGCCTTGAGCACGCGCTCCTCGGCGATGTTCTCGCGATAGCCGGAGTCGGTCAGCAGCGCGTCCTCGATCACCTTGCGCAGGGCTGCGGGCTGATCGGCGAGCGCTCGCTCGTAGAACTCGCCGAGGATCGTCGCGTTGGAACCCGCGAGTACGTCGATCGAGATCGTCGTCTTGCCCTGCGCGATCCGTGCATTGTTGAGCTCGCGACAGATCAGCGACAGCAGCGAGGGTTCGACCTCGGCATTGCGCAGCTCGGCACCGCCCGCAACGAAGCGCACGATGGACTCGGCGACCTCGGCGGTAACCAACGATCCACCGGGCTTGAGCACGGCATCGAGTGCCTGCTCGCCCGTCATCCGCGCAAGTCGCATGCGGTTCTGGGTGATCGAGGGCATCGCGCTCTTGAGCCCCTCAAGGTGAGCGAGATAGTCCTCGCGCAGCGCTATCAGGATCCGGTAATCGGCGCGGGCAAAGTCGAAGCGCTCGGCGACCCCATCATCGGCCTCCATGCGCGCCTCGAGTGCCCGGGGTGGCCGATTCTCGACAAGATCAGCGAGATCGGCGATGAACTCGGTGGCACGCGCGCGTCCCGCATCATCGGCCTGCGCCAGCGTGAAGATTTCTTCGAACTGATCAAAGATCAGCAGCGGAATGACGGAGCGGCCCTCGGCGTCGCGCAATTCGTCATCGCGGTGATGCAGGAACTCCCACAGCGACTCGCCCCGCTCCGCCGACCCCGGGCGAGTCCAAGCACCGGAGCCTGCAGTAGCGCGGAAGACGGCTTGCTTGATCTGCTCGGCCGGCGGGGGCGCGCTCGAGCCATAGTCGACCCGCACATACACGGGGCAATACCCTTCCGCCCGCAGTCGAGGGACGACGCCCGCATTCAGGATGGAGGTCTTGCCGAGACCCGACTGCCCGAACAGCACGGTCAATTGCTTGCGCTGCACCCGACGGGTCAGCTCACCGATCTCCCCCTCGCGTCCAAAGAAATATTGCCGGGTCTGCTCGGTGAACGAGGCAAGCCCCAACCATGGATGCTCGGCATCCACAGCCGCATCGAGCAGGACCGAAGGCGTGTTCACGCGTTGGCGCCCTCCGCAAAGAGTCTGCGCAGACGCTCGGCGAAGCCGCCCGCGCCATCTCCCCCGGGCAAGCGCGTGAAGTGCGCAGCCTTGAATTTGTCCGGAACCCTCGCGCTCGCTTCGAGGGTGTCATCGATGCAGACCGGCAGGATGAAGACCGCACCGTCGGCCATGTTCCGCGAGCGGTCTATGGAGTAACTCCACTCGCGACGGAAGTAGGCTTCGATACGCCGTTCCGTATTCGCGGAGACGATTGGCACAAAGTAGGCGCAACGGGCGATATTGCGCTGGATCTTGCGGTCGTAATCGTCGCCGCTCTCGAGCCGCTCCAGGTCGAACCAAACGGTGATGCCAGCCTGATCGAGCGTGCTCTTCAGGCGCTGTACTGCGGCGAGATCCTCGCGCGCATAGCTCACGAAAACCGCGTTGTCCGGCATCTCGAGTGCGGGCGCGAGCAAGCGGGCGGGCTGCGTGACAGCGCCTGACGACGGACGACCGCCGCGATTACGCTCAATCCAGCGCCGATGCAGTTCGAGCACGAAGTCTTCGGCCCCTGCGTAGACACGGGTGCGCAAGCTGACTTGCTGCAGAAAGCTCATCAGCCGCTCGTCGCGCAGCGAATGGTCGTCAGCGAGTACCTCGCCGACATCCCGCGGATCGGACAGTCGTCGCCGCTTGGTCATGCGCAGGAACAGCCGTACCAGCCAATTGGAGAAATTGCTGCCGATCAGCAGCAGGTGGTTGTTCTCGAGTTCGTGGAACAGACGCTCCGGCGTGAGATGCTCGCTTTGCAGCGCGCACATGAACTCGAGTGTGTCCTCGTCCGAGATCACGTACGTCGGCGAGGCCGAGACTCGTCCGAGCAGGTGATAGACGACGGGCCGGGTCATTCTTTGACGGTCTACGCTCAAATCTGCGATGCGGTTGGGTGCGTAGCTGATGACCTCGGTCGAGGGCGCGCCCGAAAATCGCGCCTCGTTGATCGCCTGCTCGAGATACCCATCGAAGGTGGTGGTGACGTAGAGATCGAAGTCGGTGATCTCGGCGAGGCGACGCAGGGCGAGCGGCGGTTCGAAATTGGCCTCGCGCAGGATGGAACGC
>RGYP01000194.1 GCA_010031985.1 Gammaproteobacteria bacterium | reverse complement strand
CCCGAGACCGCCTCGTAGCAATCCATCAAATCTTCGCGTTCAAAGAACGCGAAGATTTGATGGATTGCTACGAGGCGGTCTCGGGCACGCGCATGCATGCCACCTACTACCGTCCGGGCGGCGTCCATCGCGACCTGCCGCGTGAGATGCCGAAATATCAGGCATCGCGCTGGCGCACGCAGCGCGATGCGGATCGTCTCAACGAAGCGCGGGCGGCAGGTCTGCTCGAGTTCATCGAAGAATTCACGCGGCGTTTTCCGAAGGCGATCGACGAGTACGAGACCTTGCTCACCGACAACCGCATCTGGAAGCAGCGTACGGTCAACATTGGCGTAGTGTCGCCCGAGCGGGCGATGCAGCTCGGCTTTTCGGGGCCGATGCTGCGCGGCTCGGGGATCGCCTGGGATCTGCGCAAGAAGCAGCCCTACGAAGTTTACGCCGAGCTCGACTTCGATATCCCGGTCGGCGTGAACGGTGATTGCTACGACCGTTATCTGGTACGCATCGAAGAATTGCGACAGTCGACGCGTCTGATCGCGCAATGCGTCGAGTGGTTGAAGAAAAACCCGGGGCCCGTGATGGTCGCCGATGCCAAGGTGCGGCCACCGCGCCGCGAAAACATGAAAGGCGACATGGAATCGCTCATCCACCATTTCAAGTTGATGACCGAGGGTTACTGCGTCCCCGAGGGCGAAACCTATGCCGCCGTTGAGGCACCGAAGGGCGAGTTCGGCATTTATCTGGTCGCCGATGGTGCCAACAAGCCGTACCGGCTGAAGTGTCGTGCACCGGGCTTCCCGCATCTGGCGGCCCTCGAAGAAATGGTGACGGGGCACATGCTTGCAGACGTCGTTGCGGTGATTGGTACGCAGGACATCGTATTCGGGGAGATCGATCGATGAGCGAGACGTCGCAAGCAGGCCGCGGCGTGCCCACCAGCGACGGGCAGATCTTCATGCCGGGCGATGGTCCGAAGACGGCATTGCTCAACGAGCACACTCGCCACGAGATCGACGGTTTCATTTCGAGGTTTCCTGCAGGCCGTCAGCGCTCGGCCACGCTCTCCGCATTGCGTTTCGCGCAAGAGCAGAACGCTGGGCATTTGACGACCGAGATCATGGACGCCGTCGCCGAATATCTGCGATTACCGTCGATCCAGGTTTATGAAGTTGCGACCTTCTACTCGATGTTCGAGACCCACGAGTGCGGCCGGCATCATGTCAGCGTTTGCACCAACATCAGTTGCTGGTTGAACGGTGCGGAGAACATTCTCGCGCACTGCGAGCGCAGGCTCGGCATCAAGGTCGGCGAAAGCACGCCGGACAAGCGCATTTTCCTCAAGCAGGAAGAGGAGTGCCTCGCCGCCTGTACCGGGGCGCCGATGATGATGGTGGATCACGTGTTCCACGAATATCTGACACCGGAAAAAGTCGACAAGATTCTCGACGATTTGAAGTGAGCCCAGTGGAATGAGCAACGCACTCGACAATTGGCGCGACCGCATGAACCTAGTGGTGTTCGAGCCGCTCGCGCTCGAGCGTTCGTGGACGCTCGAGAGCTATCTCAAAATCGGTGGCTACTCCTCCTGGAAGAAAATTCTGGCGGGCGAGATGACGCGCGAACAGGTCATCGAGGCGGTCAAGGCGAGTGGGCTGCGTGGCCGTGGCGGTGCCGGTTTTCCGACGGGCACCAAGTGGAGTTTCATGCCGCGCAACGCGCCGATCCAAAAGTACGTGGTGTGCAATTCGGACGAGAGCGAACCCGGAACCTGTCACGACCGCGACATCCTGCGTTTCAATCCGCACGCACTCGTCGAAGGTATGGCCATCGGCGGCTACGCCATGGGTTCGACCGTGGGCTACAACTACATCCGCGGCGAATTTTTGGGTGAACCCGTGCCGCGCTTCGAGGCCGCGGTCAAAGAAGCGTATGCGGCGGGGCTGCTCGGCAAGAACGTGCAGGGCTCGGGCATCGACTTCGATCTGTACACTTTCGTCGGTGCCGGCGCCTACATCTGCGGCGAGGAAACGGCGCTGCTCGAGTCGCTCGAAGGCAAACAGGGCAAACCGCGTTTCAAGCCGCCGTTTCCCGCGGCTTTCGGTCTGTACGGTCAGCCGACCACCATCAACAACACGCAAAGCTACGCCTCGGTGCCGACCATCCTGCGCAAGGGCCCGGAGTGGTTCGCCAAACTCGGCACCACCAATGCGGGTGGCACAGTGATTTTTTCGGTCTCGGGCCACGTCGAGAAGCCGGGCAACTTCGAGCTGCCGCTCGGTATTCCGTTCAAAGATTTACTCGAGATCGCGGGCGGCGTTCGCGGCGGGCGCAAGCTCAAGGCCGTGATCCCTGGCGGCTCTTCGGTCAAGGTTGTTCCGGGCGACGTCATGATGGGCGTCAACATGGACTACGACTCGCTGCGCGCGATCGGCTCCTCGGTGGGCTCGGCGGCGGTGATCGTCATGGACGAGACCACCTGCATGGTGCGTACGCTCGAGCGCATCTCGCGCTTTTACAAATCCGAATCCTGCGGGCAGTGCACGCCCTGTCGCGAAGGCACGGGTTGGTTGAATCGAGTGCTCAAGCGAATCGTCGCCGGGCAGGGCCGCATGGAAGATTTGCAGCTGCTCGTCGATGTCGCCAATCGTATCGAGGGACACACCATCTGCGCGCTCGGCGATGCGGCGGCGTGGCCGGTGCAGAGTTTCCTGCAGCGCTTTCGGCACGAATTCGAATACATGATCCAGCATGGCGGCCGCAGTCTCGTCGACGGTCAGAAGGAGGCGGCATAAGCCGGCCCAGCCGACGATGGCAGCAAATCCTCAAGACGATCTCGTCAACGTCGAAGTTGACGGCAAGGCGGTCAAGGCGCGCAGGGGCGCGATGATCATCCACGTGACCGATCAGAACGGCGCCTACGTGCCGCGTTTTTGCTACCACGACAAACTGCCGGTCGCGGCCAATTGCCGAATGTGCCTCGTCGAGGTCGAGAAGGCCCCCAAGCCCTTGCCTGCCTGCGCGACGCCGATCGCCGAGGGCATGAAGATTTTCACGAAGTCGAAGGCGGCCATCGGCGCGCAGAAGGCGACGATGGAGTTTCTGCTCATCAACCATCCGCTCGACTGCCCGATTTGCGATCAGGGCGGCGAGTGCGAATTGCAGGACCTGGCGCTCGGATACGGGCGCGATATCGCCCGCTTCAGCGAGCGCAAGCGCGTCGTCAAAGATAAAAATCTGGGGCCTCTGGTCTCGACCGACATGACGCGCTGCATCCACTGCACGCGCTGCGTACGTTTCGGTCAGGACATTGCCGGCATTCCCGAATTGGGCACCACTGGTCGTGGCGAGAACATGGAGATCGGCACCTGGATCGAACGCAGCGTCGATCACGAGCTCTCGGGTAACATCATCGACCTTTGCCCGGTGGGTGCGCTCAATTCGAAGCCGTTCCGTTACCAGGGTCGCTCCTGGGAGATGACGCAGGTTCCCTTCGTCTCGCCGCACGATGGCATCGGCAGCAATCTCTTCGGCCACGTATTGCGTGGCAAGTTGAAACGCGTGGTGCCGCGCGCCAACGACGACATCAACGAAACCTGGATCGCCGATCGTGATCGCTTCAGCTACGAAGGGCTGCACGCGGAAGATCGACTGCTGAAGCCCATGCTGCGCGAGGCAGGCACGTGGCGCGAGGCGAGTTGGGAAGAGGCGCTTGTTGCTGCGGCGCGTGGACTCAAGGCTGCCGGTAGCGCAACGGGTACGCTCGTACACCCTTCCTGCACGCTCGAAGAAATGCATCTCGCTGCGCGTCTGACGCGAGGTCTCGGGTCTTCGAACATCGACCACCGGCTGCGCACGCGCGATTTTCGCGACGCGTCGGCCGACCCGCGCCAGCCTGGTCTCGGGATTTCGCTGTCGATGGTCGAGTCGCTTTCCGGTGCGCTCGTCATCGGCTCGAACTTGCGCGCAGAGTTGCCGTTGTTGGCGCATCGGTTGCGCAAGGCAGCCGTGCGTGGCAAGGCAAAGATTTCGTTCCTCGATTCGAGTGCTCGCGAGTATCGTTTTCCGGTCGCGGTGCAGATTGCGCGTGACCCGGCCGAGTGGGCGCACGAGCTTGCCGGCACGCTGGCCGCCGTGGTCGAGATTGCGGGCGTCGAGCCCGGCTCCGCCTACGCGAGTTTGCTGCGCGGAATCGTCGCCACGCCCGAGCAGCGCACGGCGGCCGCAGCGCTATGCAACGGCAGCGCGCGGGCGGTTTGGCTGGGCGCGATGGC
>RGYP01000193.1 GCA_010031985.1 Gammaproteobacteria bacterium | reverse complement strand
ACATCGCCGGCATCGATCTCGACGATGACTGGGAGCGCATCCTCGAGCAGTTGCGGCAAACCCCGCACACGCGGCTTCCGGTATACCGCGGCGATCTCGATCAGATGATCGGACTCGTGCACATGCGCCGCATCGCGCAGGAGCTCGCTCGCGACACGCTCGATCGCGATCGGCTCGAAGAAATCGCTGCTCAGCGCGAACCCTACTATGTGCCGGACGGCACTGCGCTCACCGTGCAGCTCGCAAATTTCCAGCGTGATCGACGACGCTTCGCCTTCGTGGTCGACGAATACGGCGACGTGCAAGGCCTCGTGACACTCGAGGACATCCTCGAAGAAATCGTCGGTGAGTTCACGAGCGACCCCGCCACGGTGTCGCACCGTGACATCCATCGCGAACCCTCCGGCGCCTTCATCGTCAACGCCTCGGCGCACATCCGCGTGCTCAATCGCGCCCTCGGCTGGCAGCTGCCGACCGACGGCCCGAAAACCCTGAACGGCCTGCTGCTCGAACGCCTCGAGACCATTCCCGAGGCCGGAACCTCGCTGCGCATCGGCCATCTCGAGATGCAGGTGCTGCAGATCGCCGACAACGCGATCCGCACCGTGCGCGTGCACGAACGCAAGGACGGCGCACCGGAACGCGGCTAGCCGTACAAACTCGCCGGAAACACGGCGCGGTTTTTCGTCACGATCGACCTACACTCGCAGCAGAGGAATGCCCTTGAGCGAGCCCCCCATCATCCACTGCGTCGCGCTGACCGATCAGGGTCGGGTACGCGCGCGCAACGAAGATGCCGTTCACGCCGACCCGCGAACCGGACTCATCGCCGTGGCCGATGGCATGGGCGGTCACAACGCGGGCGACGTGGCAAGCCGTCTCGCCATCGACTCCCTGGTCGCGGCCATCGCGGCGTCGACGAGCCGGGCCGACGCCGTGGCCGAAGCCAACCTAAAAATCTTTGCCGCTGCGCAAAGCTGGCCGGGCTGCGAAGGCATGGGCACCACGCTTTCAGCCGCGCGCTTTACTGCCGAGGGCACGCAGCTGGTGGTGGCTCACGTGGGCGACTCGCGGGTCTATCGCTACCGAGTTGGCGGCGAGCTCATCCGCATCACTCGCGATCACACTACGCTGCAAGACGTGCTCGACAGCGGCGCCTATCCACCCGAGCAGGCGCGGCGCCTCGTGCCCCGCAGCTATCTCACACGCGCACTCGGTATCGAAGCGGAAACCACCATCGACCTGCACACCCTTGCCGTCGAAGAGCAAGATCTCTATCTGCTCTGCACCGACGGCCTCACCAACCTGCTGAGCGACGAAGACATCAAGAGTTTTTTGGATCGCCTGCACGACGGCCCCTTGATCGACCTTGCAAGAGCCCTGATCGAGGCCGCCAACGCCCGCGGCGGTCACGACAACGTCAGCGTGGTGCTGGCGACTCTCAAAAATATTCGAACGCCACGCGTCGCGTGACCGCACACAACAATTCGTAGGCAATCGTTCCGGCGGCCGCGGCCACCTCGTCGACGGGCAATCCGTCGCCCCAGAGCACGACCTCGCTGCCCACGCGCACGTCATCGAGATCGGTGACATCGACGGTGATCATGTCCATCGATACCCGGCCAACGAGCGGCACACGCCGGCCAGCAACGAGCACCGGCGCACCGCTCGGCAGATGCCGCGACAAGCCATCGGCATAGCCGGCGGCGACCGTGGCAATCCGCGATCTGCGGGTCGCCCGCCAACTCGCGCCGTAACCGACCGACCGCCCGGGCTGCAGCTCACGCAGCGCAATGACCCGCGAGCACAAGGTCATCACCGGCTTGAGCCCCAGCGACGCGGCGGAACGCCCGAGAATCGGCGAGCTGCCATACAGCGCGATGCCCGCACGCACCCAATCTCGATGGGTCGAGGGGAATTGCAGAATCGCCGCCGAGTTCGCAAGTCCCACGACGCTGCTGACCGCAGTACCCCGCCCAATCACCGGGGGGTTTATTTCTTTGATCGCCAACTCGAAACGCGCGAGTTGCTCGCGAGTCATGGACGAGTCGGGCTCGTCGGCACATGCAAAGTGCGTCATGACCCGCAGCTCACCCACCATCGGCAAGACTCGCAGTCTCTCGGCCGCATTGCGTGCACGATCCGGCGCGAACCCGAGACGGCTCATGCCGGTATCGAGCTTGAGCCAGACCACACGCGGGGGATCAGTGCCCGCAGCGGCCGTTCGGGCGCGCTCCTCGAGCATCGAGAGTTGTGTCTCGTCATGCACGACGAGATCGAGTTCGTGGTGCAAGGCGAGCGCCAGCTCCTCGTGCGAGAAAGTGCCTTCCATCAACACGATCGGTTGTCGCACGCCCGCTGCGCGCAGCTCTACACCCTCGCCAAGGCGCGCCACACCGAAAGCATCGGCCTCTTTGAGCGCTCGTGCTGCCTGGACGGCGCCGTGGCCATAGGCATCGGCCTTGATCACGGCAAGGAATTTCGACTGCGGCGCGGCAGCCTTCAAGGTCGCGAAGTTGTGCCGCCAGGCCGCGAGCGAGACTCGCGCAACGATCGGCGTCGGGATGCGGGACGGCGCGGACGTGCGCGTCGTCATCGTCTAGCGCAACACGCCTTCGGCGTAGGAGTCCGGGGCGTAATTGACGAAGCGCGAGTACTGACCCTGGAAGGTCAGCAGGAAGGTGCCGGTCTCGCCGTTACGATGCTTGGCGAGATCGATCTCGGCGATGCCCTTCTTGGTGGTGTTCTTGTCGTACACCTCTTCACGATAGATGAGCAGGATCATGTCGGCGTCCTGTTCGATCGCGCCTGATTCGCGAAGATCGGACATCACCGGTTTCTTGTCGACACGCTGCTCGACGCCTCGATTCAACTGCGAGAGCGCGATCACCGGCACGCTCAATTCTTTCGCGAGCGCTTTCAAGCCGCGCGAGATCTCGGCGATTTCGGTGGCGCGGTTTTCCTGCGAGCCCGGCACCTGCATCAACTGCAGGTAGTCGACCACGACGAGATTGAGGCCGTGTTCGCGATGTACTCGACGCGCCCGCGCACGCAGTTCGGTCGGCGTGAGCGCCGGCGTTTCGTCGATGAAAATCTTTGCTTCGGCAAGTTGACCCGCGGCACCGGTGATGCGCGGCCAGTCGTCGTCCGAGATCTGCCCGCTGCGGATGTGTCCGAGATTCACGCGACCGACCGAAGAGAGCATGCGCGTCAAGAGCTGCTCGGAGGGCATTTCCATCGAGAAGATGGCGACCGACGCATTGACGCCCGCCTTGAGCGCCGCGTACTCGGCCATGTTGACCGCGAAGGTGGTCTTGCCCATCGAGGGCCGGCCCGCCACCACGACGAGATCGCCGCCGCGCAGCCCACCCGTCTTGCGATCGAATTCGTCGAAGCCGGTCGGCAGACCGCGCATGCCGTCCGGGTTGTTGTGCCACTCGTCGATCTGGTCGATGAGCCCCGGCATCAGCTGCTGCACGGCGACCGCGCCGTCGCGCTTGCCGCGCACGCCCTGCTCGGCGATCGCGAATACTTTGCCTTCGGCGGTCTCGACGAGCTCGCGCGCGGTCTCGCCTTCGTTGTTGAAGACGGAGGCCGCGATCTCGGTACCAGCCTTGAGCAACTGCCGCAGCAAGGAACGCTCGCGGACGATCTCGGCATAGGCCCGCACGTTGGCGGCCGTGGGGGTGTCCCGAGCGAGCGCGCCGAGGTAGGCGAGCCCGCCCGCCTGCGCAAGCTGACTGCTGCGCTCGAGCTGCTCGCTGACGGTGACGGCATCGGCCGGCTTACCCTGTGCAGCCAGCAGCCCGATGGCTTCAAAGATTATCTTGTGGTCGGGACGATAGAAATCGTCGGAGCGGAGCACGTCCGCGACGTTGTCCCAGGCATTCGAGTCGAGGAGCAGGCCGCCCAAAACGGCCTGCTCCGCCTCGAGTGAGTGCGGCGGCGTCCTGACATCTCCGCCGCGATCGTTCACCGCAGGATCACTCCTCGGCGACGACGGTCACGCGCAGCTGCACATCTACGTCGGTGTGCAGGTGCAGAACGATCTGGTGCTCGCCCACCATGCGGATCGGGCCGTTCGGCAGACGCACTTCGGAGCGCGACACCTTGTGACCCTGCTGAGTGCAGGCCTCGGCGATATCGGTGGTTCCGATCGAGCCGAAGAGCTTGCCCTCGCTGCCCGCCTTGGCAGTGATGTTGAGCACGAAATCTTTGAGCGCCGCAGCGCGCGACTCGGCGTCGGCGAACTGGTCACGCGCGATCTTCTCGAGCTCGGCGCG
>RGYP01000192.1 GCA_010031985.1 Gammaproteobacteria bacterium | reverse complement strand
CAGCCCGCCATGTCCGCCAAGACACCGCCCTCCAAGTACGAGAAGACTGCCTGCGTCGTCATCTGCCGCGATGGCCCTGACGGCGCCACCGTCCGCGCGGCGCAAACGCAGGCACACCTGCAATACATCGAGACGGTACTCGACGAACTCAACGTCGCAGGCCCTCTCTTCGCCGAAGATGGCAGTGGGCCGATCGGCAGTCTTTATTCATTGCATACCAAAAGTCTGGATCGTGCCCGCGAGATCATCGACAACGATCCTTACGCCAAGCATGGCGCCTTCGCCTCCATAGAATTCTTTCCGCACGTACCTGCCGCAGGTCGCTGGATTGGTGGCAAGATCTGGTGAGAGGAGATAGAACCGCGGGGCGAGGGCAAGATCTTCCATGAACGAGATCTTCAATGAAATGTACGCGGACGGCGACACCGTGCGTACGCACTACTCACCGTATTCCGATTGGCTTGCCGCGACCGCGCCCGACCGCATCCGCGAAAAACTCGTCGAGGCCGACGCGCTGTTCCGACGTGCCGGCATCACCTTCGCCGTGTACGGCGACGAAACCGGCACCGAGCGGTTGATTCCCTTCGACATCGTGCCGCGGATCATTCCTGCCGCAGAGTGGGAGTTTTTGCAGCGTGGTTTACGGCAGCGCGTCACGGCGCTGAATGCTTTTTTGCACGACGTCTACCACGATCAGGAAATTCTGCGGGCTGGACGCATTCCCGCCGAGCAGGTGCTTTGCAACGTGCAGTATCGACCGGAGATGCAGGGCATCGACGTGCCGATGGACGTCTATGCGCACATCGCCGGCATCGATCTCGTGCGAGCGGGCGCCGGCGAGTATTACGTGCTCGAGGACAACTTGCGGGTGCCGTCGGGCGTTTCCTACATGCTCGAAGATCGCAAGGCGATGATGCGTTTGTTTCCCGAGCTGTTCGCCCGCTACAACGTCGCGCCCGTCGAGCATTATCCGGACTTGCTGCTCGAAACTCTACGCAGCGTCGCGCCCGCGGGCGTGCGCGATCCGACCGTGGTGTTATTGACGCCCGGTGCACACAACAGCGCGTATTTCGAGCATGCTTTTCTCGCGCAGCAGATGGGTATCGAACTCGTCGAGGGACAAGATCTCTTCGTCGACGACGAGATCGTCTACATGCGCACCACGCAGGGACCGCGGCGCGTCGACGTCATCTATCGACGCATCGACGACGACTTCATTGATCCGCTCGCTTTCAGACCTGACTCCATGCTCGGAGTACCGGGGCTGCTGACGGCCTATCGCGCGGGGCGGGTGACCATCTCGAACGCCGTCGGCACCGGAATCGCCGACGACAAATCGACGTATCCGTACGTGCCCGAGATGATCCGTTTCTATCTCGGTGAAGAGCCCGTGCTCGCCAACGTTCCGACCTGGATTCTGCGGCGTCCGGAAGACTTGGCGTACGTGCTCGGGCATCTCGATGAACTCGTCGTCAAAGAAGTTCACGGCGCCGGTGGCTACGGCATGCTCATCGGTCCGCGCGCTTCGCGTGCAGAGATCGAGGAATTCCGCACACGCATCGTCGCCGACCCTGCGCGCTACATCGCGCAGCCTACACTCGCCTTGTCGTCCTGTCCGACGTTCGTCGACAGCGGACTTGCTCCTCGGCACGTCGACCTGCGGCCGTTCGTGTTGTCCGGTCGTGACGTGGTGATGGTGCCCGGCGGGCTCACGCGCGTTGCCTTGCGAGAAGGCTCGCTGGTCGTCAACTCATCGCAGGGTGGCGGCACCAAAGATACTTGGATACTCGCGTGCTGAGCCGTACCGCCGATCATCTTTACTGGATGGCACGCTACACGGAGCGCGCGGAAAATTTGGCGCGCATGCTCGACGTCAACTGCCGCATGACCCTGCTGCGACAGGAAGAAGACGTGGTCCGTCGACGCTGGACCTCGACCCTCGCCACGGTGGGACAGCTCGAGCCCTTCCTGGCAGCACGGGGTACGGTCTCGCAGTCTGCGGCCATCGACTGGATCTCCTTCGAGCGCAGCAACCCCGGCAGTATCGAGCAGTGCCTCGATCGCGCACGTGAAAACGCGCATGCGGTCCGCGGCACGCTGACCTCCGAGACCTGGGAGACCCTCAACTCGACCTGGCTCGAGATCCGCGGTTTCAGGCGCGACACGGTTTCGGCACAGGCACTCGCCAATTTTTTCGAGTGGGTCAAGTTTCGCTCGCATCTGGCCCGCGGCGTGATTCAGGGCACGATGCTGCACGACGATGCGCTCGATTTCACCTGGTTGGGCACTTACCTCGAGCGCGCCGACAACACCGCGCGCATCCTCGACGCCCGCTTCGAAATGTTGGCTGAAGATGCCGCCAACAGTGACGACGCCGGCGACTACTACGAGTGGAGTGCATTACTGCGCTCGGTGTCGGCCTTCGAGATCTATCGCAAGGTCTATCGTGATCTGATCACGCCGCGTCGGGTTGCCGAGCTTCTCATTTTGCGCGAAAGCATGCCGCGCGCCTTGCGCCACTGCATGAGTCGCGTGCATCAGGTGCTGGTCAAGGTGGCGAACGACCGCTCGACCGAAACGCTGCGACGTGCCGGCGAGATCGATGCCAGCCTGCAATACGGCCGCATCGACGACATGCTCGCTACGGGTCTGCGGCGCTACCTCAGTCATTTTTTGTCGCGGACCGGCGATTTGGGCACGCGCATCGCCAGCGACTTCCTCGTTTCCGACGCCACGGGCTGAACATGCTGCTGCATATCCGTCACGAAACGCTTTATCGTTACGATCGACCTGCGAAGCACAGCGTCCAGAGCCTGCGGCTGACGCCGCGAACCGAGACGGGTCAGCGCGTTCTGGCCTGGAACCTCACGGCGCCGGGGCGGCAGTCGCAGCAGATCGACGCCCACGGCAATCTCATGCATCTGCTGACCCTCGACGAACCCCACGAGGAAATCCACATCACCGTGGCTGGAGCGGTCGAAACCGAAGAGGTCACCGACTCGGCGCCTGCCGACCGCGGGCGCTTGTCGCCCCTCGTCTATGTGCCGGACACCGAGTTGACGCATGCCGATGAGGCGCTACTCGAGTTCGCGGCGAGACACGGTGTCAAACAACCGGGGCGCAACGAGGTCATGCGGCTTGCGCATGCCATACGCGACAGCATGGACTACGTATCCGGTGCCACCGAGGTTTCGGATACGGCAGCGCGTGCGTTTTCTTTGGGCCGTGGCGTATGCCAGGACCACGCGCACGTGATGATTGCGTGCTGTCGCGCGCTCGGCGTGCCTGCGCGGTACGTCAGCGGCTATCTGCTGACCGGCCGCGACGATCACATCGCCAGTCACGCCTGGGTCGACGTCTGGCTCGCCGAGCCAGAGCGTTGGTTCGCGATCGACGTCACGAACGGCGTACCGGGCAGCGTGCAGCACTGCCGGCTTGCAGTCGGCCGCGATTACCTCGATGCCTGTCCGGTGCGGGGCGTCCGTCGCGGCGGTGGCGCCGAAACGATGAGCGCCAAGGTGGAAGTGTCGGGCGACGGGCTGCAGCGTCGACCGGCGACGCCGCGCCCGCGATTGCTGCAGCAGCACGCCGCGCAGCAGTAGAATCAGTCATGACCTATTGCGTCGCGACCTTGCTAGACACCGGCATGGTGTTCCTCTCCGACTCCCGCACCAACGCCGGCGTCGACCAGATCAACACTTTCCGCAAGATGCACGTATTCGAGCGGCCGGGTGACCGTGTGCTCGTGTTGCAGACGGCGGGCAATCTCGCGGTATCGCAGGCCGTGGTGCACGCGCTGCAAGAAGACGCCGTACATGCCGATCGCCGCAGTCTTTACAGCGTCGAGACCATGTTCGACGCCGCCGCGCTCGTCGGCGACGCCTTGCGCGCCGTGCATCGCCGCGACGCCGAAGCCTTCAAAGATCACGGCATCGAGTTCAACGCCACGTTCATTCTCGGCGGACAAATCCGCGGTGAGCCGCCGCGTCTTTTCAACGTCTACTCGGCAGGCAATTTCATCGAGGCGAGCATCGACACACCGTATTTCCAGATCGGCGAATCGAAGTACGGCAAACCCATCATCGATCGCGTGATCACGCGCTCTTCGAGCATCGCCGAAGCGACCAAGTGCGCACTCATTTCGATGGATTCCACCATCCGCTCGAATTTGTCGGTGGGGCCGCCGCTCGATCTGCTTTGTCTCAAGCGTGACGCACTACGCGTACTCGTGCATCGCAGCATCGCCGCCGACGACGAATATTTCCGCATGATCAGGAGCGGTTGGGGCGA
>RGYP01000191.1 GCA_010031985.1 Gammaproteobacteria bacterium | reverse complement strand
AGGTGCGCTGCGTGATGATCCGCGGCGAGGGCAAGGGATTTTGCGCTGGTGTCGACATCAAAGAATTACAGGGGCATCCCGAGCGAATCGTGGAGGTCAACCGCGGTAACTACCTGACCTTTCGCGCCGTGCGTGCCTGCGAGGTGCCGGTGGTGGCGGCGGTGCATGGGTTCATCATCGGTGGCGGTATCGGCATTTGTGGCGCAAGCGACGTGGTGATCGCCGCGGACGATGCGTTTTTTTCGTTGCCGGAGATCGACCGCGGCGCCATGGGTGGCGCGTCCCATTTGGCGCGCATGCTGCCGCTGCACAAGGTACGCGCGCTCTTTTTCACGGGCGGCAAGTGTCCGGCGAGCGAGGCGTATCGGCTCGGTGCGGTGGAGCAGGTCGTGCCGCGCGCCGAGTTGCTCGAAAAGGCGCGCGAATTTTGCAGTGTGATCGCCGCCAAGAGTCGCCGCGCACTGGTGCTCGCGAAAGAATCGCTCAACGGTATCGAAGCGCACGACGTCGATCGCTCGTATCGGTTCGAGCAGGGTTTCACGCTCGAGATGTACATGAGCCCTGATTCGCAAAAGTCGCGCGATGCCTTCGTCGAAGGCAAAGAAGCTGCGAAGTTCTGAACAAGCGATCGCAAGCGCATGGCAATCGATCTGCAATACACGCCGAAACAGCGCGCTCTGCGCGCTGAAGCGCGCGCTTGGCTGGAGGCGAACGTGCCGCGCCAGCCGCTGCCGTCTTACGATACTGCAGAGGGTTTCGAGGCGCATCGTCGTTGGGAGGGCAAGCTGCACTCCGGTCGCTGGAGCATGGTCACCTGGCCACAGGAATACGGTGGCCGCGGGCTCGATCTCATCGAGTGGCTGATCTTCGAAGAGGAGTACTACCGCGTCGATGCGCCGGGGCGCGTCAATCAGAACGGCGTGTTCCTGTTCGGCCCTACGCTCATGGAATACGGCACACCGGAACAAAAGTCCCGCTTCTTGCCGCGGCTTGCCTCGGGTGAGGACATTTGGGCGCAAGTCTGGTCGGAGCCGCAGGCAGGCTCCGATCTCGCCGCTTTGCGCACGACGGCTATTCGCGATGGTGACGATTACGTCATCAACGGTCACAAGATCTGGTCGACCCGTGCCGTCCATGCCGACTGGGGATTCGGTTTGTTCCGCACCGATGCGGCATCGGAGCGACACCGCGGACTTTCCTACGTCGTCGTGCCGCTGCGCACGCCGGGGGTGACGGTACGTGGCATTGCGCAGCTCGATGGCGAAGCGGGTTTCGCGGAAATCTTTTTCGACAACGCGCGAGTGCCCGTGGCCAACCGTATTGGTGACGAGGGGCAGGGCTGGTCGATCGCCATGGCGACGGCCGGCTTCGAGCGCGGACTGATGCTGCGCAGCCCGGCTCGCTTTCAGCGTACGGCGCAGCGTCTGATCGAGCTTTATCGCCGCGAGCAGCAGAGGGTGGCAATCGATCCCGGGGTCGCTGCGACGATCACGCAGTGCTGGATGGATGCCGAGGCCTATGCGCTATCGACCTACATGACGGCATCGCGTCTGATCGCCGGGGGCTCAATCGGCGCCGAGGCGAGCCTTAACAAAATTTTCTGGTCCGAGCTCGATCTTTCCATGCACCGAGCGGCGCTCGCCATCCTCGGTGCGCGGGCCGAGTTGCGCGGTCTTGCGGGTACCGAAGGCAGCGCCCTCGCCAAAGCGGCCGATGAGGCGACGCGTTGGATGGACGGTTTTCTCTTCTCGTTGGCCGGCCCGATCTATGCGGGAGCCAATGAAATCCAGCGCAACATCATCGCCGAGCGTGTGCTTGGCATGCCCAAAGGCTGAAGCCATGGACTTCACCTTCGACGAGGAACCGACGTCGAGGGCGTTGCAAATCCGTTGTTGGCTGCGCTCGGCAAGCTTGGCGAGCCCACGCTGCAAGAGGCGCTCGCCGGATCGGCGCAGGTCCTCTGCGCAGCGCCGGGTACCACGGTGCTGGGCAACGCCGTCTTTGCGCAATATCTGCTGCTTGGCGGCAGCGACGAGGAACTTGCACTTTATCGATCGACGGACATTTCTTTGACGGCTCTCGAGAGCGTCGATCCACTGCGGCGCCTTGGCGAAATCGCAGTCTCGAATGCGCAGCCGATTGCGCGGATGACCGGTGACGCGGCGGTGCGCGCATGGCAAGGCGCGCGATCGCGCAGCACGGTGTTCAATGCGGCGCAGTTGCTCGGGCTAGCGAGCCGGATGCTCGAGATCGCCGTGGCCTACGCGCTCGAGCGCAAACAATTCGGCCGTGCCATCGGCAGCAATCAGGCGGTCAAGCATTCACTGGCCGACGTCATGGTCAAACTCGAATTCGCCCGTCCGGTCGTCTATGCCGCCGCCGCCACGATGGCCCCGCTTCGCATCGCCCACGCGGCCGTCGCTGCAGCGGACGCTGCCGATCGTGCCGCACGCGCGGCCATCCAGGTTCACGGCGCCATGGGCTACTCCTGGGAAGTCGATCTGCAGTTCTACGCCAAGCGTGCTTGGGCGCTGGCCGGTCTCAACGGCGGACGCTCCGCGCAATTTGCTGCCGTCCATCAAAGTTTGTTGCATGGTGAACTCGAGGCGCAATGGGCATGAGCACGGCGTACATCATCGATGCGGTTCGTACTCCGGTCGGTCGCAAGAAGGGCAGTCTGGCAGCGATGCACCCCGCCGATCTCGGTGCTCATTCGCTCGCGGCGCTGATGCAGCGCAGCGCGGTCGACCCTGCGGCCATCGAGGACGTGGTCTTCGGCTGCGTCGACACCATCGGCCCGCAAGCGGGCGACATCGCCCGCACCTGTTGGCTGGTGGCGGGACTACCCGAACACGTGCCGGGGACGACGATCGATCGTCAATGAGGTTCGTCGCAACAGGCGCTGCACTTTGCGGCGCAGGGCGTCATGAGCGGCACGCAGGACCTCGTCGTGGCGGGCGGCGTGCAGCAGATGAATTTGATCCCGATTTCGCAGGCCATGATTGCAGGGCAGGCGCTCGGCTTTCGCGATCCGTTCCGGGACTCGCCGGGTTGGCGCACCCGTTACGGCGATCAGGAGGTCTCGCAGTTTCGCTCCGCCGAGATGATCGCCGAGAAGTGGCAGATCTCGCGTCTCGACATGGAGCGCTTCGCGCTCGCCAGCAACGAGCGTGCGATCGCGGCCATCGACGCCGGTTCGTTCGATGCCGAGATCGCGGCGGTCGGAGCCTTCGCTCGCGATGAGACGCCACGACGTGGCACGTCGCTCGAAAAAATGGCGACTCTCGAGCCCTTGCAAGCCGGGGGTCGCGTCACGGCCGCGGTGGCGAGTCAAATTGCCGACTGTTCTGCGGCGCTGCTGGTCGCTTCGGATCGAGCGGTGCGCGAGCATCGCCTCGTGCCGCGTGCGCGGATCGTCCATCTCAGCGTACGAGCGGCCGATCCCGTCTGGATGCTGACGGCGCCCATACCGGCCACGCAGTACGCCCTCAAAAAATCGGGGCTGCGCCTCGAAGACATCGACCTCTTCGAGATCAACGAAGCGTTTGCTTCGGTGGTCTTGGCCTGGCAGCGAGAACTGGGCGTCGATCCCGAAAAAATCAACGTCAACGGCGGCGCGATCGCGCTCGGTCACCCGCTCGGCGCAACCGGTGCTCGCCTCATGACCTCGCTGCTCGGCGAACTCGAGCGCCGCGGCGGACGTTACGGTTTGTTGACCATGTGCGAGGGCGGCGGTCAGGCGAACGTCACGATCGTCGAAAACCTGCGCCCAGCGCAAGGGACCGTACCTTCGAGTGGAGCAAAGAATTCATGAGTGGAATCTGCGAGAACCGCGTCGTCATCGTCACGGGAGCAGGGCGAGGGCTCGGTCGCGAATATGCCCTGGCATTTGCGCGCGAGGGCGCCAAAGTCGTCATCAACGATTTGGGTACCAGTTTGACCGGCGAAGGTCGTGATCTGTCCACCGCGCAGGCGGTCGTCGACGAAATCCGCAGCGCCGGTGGCGAGGCGGTCGCCAACGGCGATGACGTCGCCGACTGGGAGGGTGCAGCGCGTATCGTGCAGACGGCGGTACGGGCGTTTGGTCGACTCGACGTAGTCGTCAACAACGCGGGTTTCGTCCGCGATCGTATGTTCGTCAGTCAGACGGTCGAGGAATGGGATGCCGTCATCCGCGTTCACCTGCGCGGTCATTTTTGCGTGACGAGTCATGCGGTGGCGCATTGGCGCGCCGAGCAGAAGGCGGGGCGCCCCGTCGATGCGCGCATCATCAACACGAGTTCGGGTGCCGGTTTGCAGGGCAGTTTCAGTCAAAGCGTGTAC
>RGYP01000020.1 GCA_010031985.1 Gammaproteobacteria bacterium | reverse complement strand
GGCAAAGTCACGGTGGTGCCACTGCCCGTGGAGCCACCCGATGAGCCGCCCGTGGAGCCACCCGGCATGCTGCCGGGCAGACCGCTCGTCGAGCCGCCGGTCTGCGGCATGGAGGCGCAGCCCGCAAGGCTCAGCAGCACCGCGAAGGCCCACCAACGAAATTCATTGAGCGTGATTATTTTGACCATGATATGGAAGCGATCAGGGGGCGGGCGTGCCGCCGTTGAAGAAGCTTTGCAGTTGATCGGCGAGCCGCTGACATGCGGTGGCCTGCACACGAGCGATGAACGGCAAGGGCACGACGGCGCCCACCAGAGCCGAGGTGCCCGAAACGTTGGTGCCGACGCTACCCGCGGACTTCGCCTGCTTGAGGTCCCAGACGGTCGCTTCATAGCTCGACTCGTTCTCCCACCAACCAAAGCCGATGCAGCCTGCGGCACCGGGCGCGGCACCGCAGGCGATGCTGCCGCCACCGTCGGTCTTGCGGGTGCCGCCATCGAGCCAGACGAGATAGCGCACACCCGATGCGGTCACGCGTTCACTGACGCCGGGACGTGCCAAAAGTTGCGTCACGGCTTCGGGTCGCCGGGGTGCGGTCGCCGGTTCGAACCAAGGAAAAAGAGAATCGACGAACTGGTTGTTGTCTTGCACGCGGATGGGGCTCGACCCCTTGCCGAGACCGCGACCCACGCAATCCATGAATTCGTCCTCGGCCGCCGCCCCCTCGATCTGCGGCTTGGCGAGGATCACCACCGCCTCACCCGAGGCGATCTGCGTTGGCAGCTCCCGTGACTCGTCGATACGCGCAGTCATGCACCCCGCGAGACCGACTGCGAGGGCGGCGCAGAGCACAGCAGGGCGAGCGATACCGGCGTGCATCAGGGTTCTCCGAAGGAATGCGTCGAGTATGCCATGCAGCCAACCGTTGATTGACTCGCTGCCGAGAGCCCGGGTTCCCGAGCAGGGGACCTTTGCGATTCTTGACAGCCCATCCGGCCGTCCTGTCGATGTATACAGCCGAGCACCGGGTGGCGCCGGGACCCTCTGCCTCAGGGTCCTTCGGGGAACCGATCGAGGCGGCGCAATTCCGGAAACAGTTTCAGGTAGCCCGCCACCACCACTAGGCAGGCGATGCCACCGAGAGTCACCGCCCGCACCGGTCCCCACCAACTCGCCGTCAGACCAGACTCGAATTCCCCGAGCTCGTTCGATGCGCCGATGAACATCGCGCTGACCGCGCTCACCCGCCCGCGGATGGCGTCGGGTGTCTCGAGTTGTACCAACAGATGCCGGACGAACACCGACACCATATCGCCGGCCCCAAGACAAAACAGTGCGAACGCAGACAGCCAGAACGAGGTCGACAAACCGAACACGATGGTGGCGAGGCCGAACACCGCGACGCCGCCGAACATCCACGCCCCGGCGTGTCGACTGATGGGTCGACGCGCAAGCCAGACCGCCGTGAGTGCAGCGCCCACCCCGGGTGCAGTTCGCAGGATGCCGAGTCCCTCGGGACCCACGTGCAGGATATCGGCGGCGAACATGGGCAACAATGCGGTGGCTCCACCGAACAACACGGCGAACAGGTCCAAAGAAATCGCGCCGAGCACGGTCCGCCGCTGGAACACGAAACGCAAGCCGAGCGTGAACTCGCGCCACGAAACGGGATCGGTCGGAGTTGCAGCGCGACGCGGGCGAATGCCGGCGATGAGCGTGATGGCGATCACGAGCAAAACAAAACCCGTGCAGTACACGAGCAGTGCGCCGGACATCTGCAGCCGCGACTCGCCGAATGCGTAAAGGATACCGCCCACCGCCGGGCCGGTGATCACGGCCACTTCGAACAACGTCGAATTGAAAGCCACTGCGGCGGGAAAAACCGAGGTCGGCACGAGATTGACGACCATGGCCTGACTCGCCGGCATCCACATCGCGCGGCCGGCCCCGAACAGGGCCATCGCAAGAAACACCCAGCGGACATCTTTGCTGCCGCTCCAGGAAAACCAGATCAGCGTCAGCACGCAAAGGGTCTCGACCAGATACGCAGCGACGATGACGAGCCGTCGATCACGACGATCGGCCAACTGACCGGCAGGCAGCACCAGCGCGAAGAACGGTAAAAACTGCGCAAGACCCACGAGACCGAGATCGAGCGGATCACGGGTGATCGAGTAGACCTGCCAACCCACGGCGACGCCCAGCATCTGCCAGACGAGCGTCGCGAAAAATCGACCGAGCGTGTAACGCCGAAAATCGCGGTGGGCCAGCGCGGCCCGAACTCCCGAATTGGGGGTGTCCGACGTCCTGTCGGTGGACCCGATGTCGGGTTCGGTCGATTGGCTCATGGGGCGGTGGTAAGTTCGTCGGGCGTTCGCCTAGGGGAGTGTCGCATGTCCACCAATCGCATCACCCGTCATTTTGCCTCCATCACCATGGGCCGCTGGGGTGCAAGGCAGGTCCACTACCGCCGGGCCGGCTCGGGGCCGGTGGTGATCATGTTTCATCAGTCGCCGTTGTCGTCGCGCGACATGCTGGCGGCGATGGAACGCTGGAAAACGCACTTCACTTGCATCGCACCCGACTCGCCGGGCTTTGGTCTGTCCGATGCGATGGGCGTGGGTCAGGCAGAGATGAGTGATTTCGCCGAGGCGGCGATCGAATTCATGGATGCGATAGGCGTCGAGCGTGCTGCGGTCTACGGCTTTCACACTGGCGCGATGATTTCCGGGGCGATCGCCGCGGCGTATCCGGAACGCATCGTCTGCGCAGCGGCCAATGGCTACGTGATCCTCGCCGAGAGCGAGAAGACCAATATCCTGCAGCATTACCTTCCCGCTTTCGTGCCGGCCTGGGACGGTTCGCATCTCGTCTGGTTGTGGTCGCGCATGCGCGATCAGACGATTTTCTTTCCGTGGTTCGCGAAATCGCAGGCCGCGCGGCTGCGCGGTGACGTGCCGCCTGCCGAAGTGCTGCATGCGGGGCTGCTCGATTTCATGCGCTCCGGCGATCACTACCGCGTGGGTTATCGCGCAGCATTCACGATGCGCTCCGATCTCGCGCTGCGCGACATGCGAACACCGACGCTGGTCACCGCTTACGACACCGACGTGCTGGCTACACATCTGCCGCGTATCCGCAAGGCCAGCGAAAACGTCACGGTCAAAGCGGGCGGCACGGTCGAGCAGACACTTGATCTGTGCCGCGATTACATCAAGCGATACAAACCGCCGAAGGGGCCAAAGATTACCGCGCCGGCCAACTTGCACTGCCGGATGCGACAGGACTACGTCGACGTCGCGGGCGGCCAACTGCGTCTGCGTCGCAACGACGATGTCGGCGGACGTACGGTACTCGTGCTGCACGACGCCGTGGGCTCGAGCGAAACCGTGGCAACGATCGCTGGCAGTTTCATTGGTCACAGGCCCGTGATCGCACTCAATCTGCCGGGGCACGGCGAGTCGGACGACACGCTACCGCGGCGCAAGCCCTCGATCGCAGCCTACGCGGATTGCGTCAACGAAGCGCTGATGGCTCTGCGTCTTCACACGGTCGATGTCGTGGGTATCGGCGCCGGTGCATCAGTCGGTCTCGAGCTCGCTCTGCGTCACCGCGAACGCGTGCACGCACTTGCCATGGTCGGTGTGGCCTACGTCGGCGATGCGCTCGCGACAGATCTCGTCGCACACGTCGCGCCGGACATCGAGCCCGATTGGTACGGCGGTTATTTGCTCAAGGCCTGGCATCTGGTCCGCGACAAAGCGCTGTTTTTCCCGTGGTACGAACGCAAGGGCAGCACCGCGATCCGCCAGGAACCTCAAGTGGACCCGGCACAGGTGCAGCAGCGCGTACTCGAGTTGTTTCGCTCACCGGGCTGGCAGCGTTTGTCACGTGCCCAGTTCGACTACCCGCTGCGCAAGCGACTGACGACCGCCTTGGGTCGCGCTGCCGTGCCGATCGTGTTTGCGGCTTCCGATCTCGATCCGCAGCGCGACAACACCTGGCGTGCGGCAGCCGATTTCGCGCAGGCCAAGCACGTGCTGCTGCCCGATGCCGAGTCGAAGTGGGCCGCCACGCTGCTGCCAAATCTCGATGGCACGCACTGAATACGGGAGATCTGGCATGCGAAGTTTCGTCGCGCTTGCTGCACTCGGTGCGCTCTTCATATCTACGCTCGCAATCGGCGAGACACCGCGCACCGCCCTGCCTGCACCGGTCGAGGGTCATGAAGTCACCGAGATCGGTCCGGGTTACTACACGTTCCGCTACAAGGGTCTGCGCAACGTATTTTTGATCACTCGCAGCGGTGTCATCGTCACCGATCCGATCGAGCCCGAAGCCGCTGCCGTACTGCGCGCGGAAATCCGCAAGCTCACGCCGCTGCCGGTCAAATACGTCGTTTACAGTCACCAGCACTGGGACCACGTTCGCGGCGGAAAAATCTTTGCCGCAGAGGGTGCTACTTTCGTCAGTCATCGCAACTGTCTCGCCCATTTCAAGGATTTGCCGGAACCCGAGATCGTGATGCCGACGCGCACCTTCGCTGGTGACCGATACGTACTCAGGCTCGGTGAACGCAAGCTCGAACTCCGTTGGCTCGGCATCAATCACGGCGATTGTCTGGTCGTGATGACGCCGGACCACGTGAACGTGCCCTTCATCGTCGATCTCGGCACGGCAGGCGGCATGCCGCTGCCCTTCATCGCCGATTACTCGCTGCACAATTGGGTGCGCAGCCTGCGCGAGCTCGAGGGCTGGTCTTTCGAGCAATACGTGGGCGGTCACGGGATCGCACTCGCACCCAAATCGCGCCTGACCGAGAGACGCGAATATCTCGAGGCACTCATGACCGAAACCCGCCGCGAACTCGATGCCGGCACCCCGCTTGCGCAAATTCCCGACGTAGTCGCGGAGCGCCTGCGCGAACGCTTCGCACATCTGCGCGGCTTCAGCGGCATCGTGCGCGACAACGTGCGTCGAACCATCACCTATTACGGTATGGGCTGGTGAAGCGGCTCTGCGTTTTCTGCGGTGCGAACACGGGTACGGGCCCGCGTTACCTCGAGGCGGCGCGCGAGTTGGGCACGACGCTCGCGCGGGCGGGCGTCGGCGTGGTCTACGGCGGTGCCGGGATCGGCCTGATGGGCGCCCTCGCCGATGCGGCGCGGACGGCCGGTGGCGAGGTCATCGGTGTCATTCCACAAAATTTGATGGCGCGTGAAGTGGCGCATCGCCATCTCGAAGATCTGCGCGTGGTCGGCTCGATGCACGAGCGCAAGGCGCTGATGGCCGAGCTCGCAGATGGTTTCATCGCTCTGCCGGGTGGGGTCGGCACGCTCGAAGAACTCTTCGAGGTGTGGACCTGGTCCCACCTCGGCCTGCATCGCAAGCCCTGTGCACTACTCGACGTTGATGGTTTCTATCGAGGACTCTCGGGCTTTCTCGATCATGTCGATCGTGAGGGTTTCTTGCGCGAAGGTGTCCGCGACATGCTGCTGATCGACGACGACGCGGTGCGCTTGCTCGAGCGCATGCGCGCCTGGCGCGCACCGGAGACGCCGCAAGTGCTGACCCGCGCCACGGCCTGATCACGCACGGCAGCCTGAACCGCGCTGTCGCGGCACCTAGAGGTGCTGGTTGATTTCCGAGTAGATGCCGTCGAGGTCGAACATCGACATCGAGCGTAGATGAATCGTGCTCTTGCCGTCGTGCGACGGCACGCTCCAGTCGGTCGGCGGCGTCGAAATGGTGGCACCAGCGGCCACGGCACGCTCGTGAGCACCGCGGACGTCATCGGTCTGAATCACCAGTATCGCCTCACCCATGCGGACCTTGCTGCGACGCACGGCGACGCCGGTGTCGAAGGGTGCATCCACGTATTGCAGAAATCCGACCATGCCGATCTGCGGATCTTGCGCCTTGAGCAACACCAGTTTGACAGGCTCGTCGCGCGGACCAACCGGCGGAAAGCCGGCTTTGGCGGTCAAAGAATGATCGTAGAAACGCGTCCAGCCGAAGACGTTTTCGTAAAACGCCGCCGACCGCTGCGCATCGGCGACGATGAACGTGGTACGACGAAGAATTGAGGTCATGGAAAACTCCCCTTGAACGCCCGGTGCTAAAACTCGGAAGGCGCGGTCGGTTGCGAACGTTTCTCGGCCAGCCACTCGCGCCACACTGCCATGATGACCGCGAGGATGACGGGACCGAGGAACAGACCGACGAGTCCGAAAGCCGCCAGACCACCGAGCACACCGAACAGCACCAGCAGAAAAGGAATACGCGTCGCGCCACTGATGACGAGCGGTCTGACGATGTTGTCGATCCAGCTGACGGCGGTTAGTCCCCAGATGGCCAAACCGATGGCCGCCGTGGTCTCGCCGGTGAGGTACAGCCAGACGCTGGCCGAGCCCCACATGAAGGGTACGACGAACGGGACCAAGCCCACGAGGAACGTCAGTAATCCGAAGAGCACGGGCACCGGCAGACCCGCAACCCAGTAACCAAGCCCTGCGAGCGTGCCCTGAGCGAGCGCAGCGAGCACGATGCCATAGACCACCGCCTTGACCGTATTGCCCACTGCCTCGAGATAGTGCTGCACGCGCACTCGACCAAAGAATTGCTCGAGGATTCGCTCCGACTGCGCGGCGAAATGCTCGCCGTCGCGATACATGAAGAACAGCGAGACCATCGCGATACCCATCTTGACGATATTGCGACCGACGCCACCGACGAGCGCGCTGATCTCACCCGAGGACTGCGCAAAGAAATCGCGTACTGCGACATCGACGGCGCCAGGATCACGGGCGATTTGCGCCAAAATTTCCTGCAAACGCGGACCGAGAAGCGGCAGGTCGGCGATGAACTCGGGCAGCTTGGCCCGCGCGATCATGGGCAGGATCTCGCGATAGAACGGCAGGGCTTCGGACTTGAGCAGCAATACGATCCACACCAATGGCAGGATGATGGCCGCGCTCAACAACACGGTCATCGAAAATGCCGCGAGAGTGCGCCGACCGCCGCAGAGTCGAACCAGTCGCTCGTGCATGGGCCAGGTGACGTAAGCAAGGATGACCGCCCAGATCACCGGCACGATGAACGGCTGCAGCACCTGGAACGCGAGCAACAAGAGGACGGCGACGAAGCTGATGACGATCATCGGCCGCAACCACTGGCTGTCGATCAGTTCCTCTAGTTTCATTGGATGCTCCCTGCAGTCGCCTCGGCGGACGCAAATGCCACGAGTACGAGTAGCGTACACACGCCGAGGGTGAGCGCGCGTCGCAGCGCAAGGTAATCGCCGGGCAAGTGCTCGGCATGCGTGCGATGCTCGAACAACCAGAACAATCCGAAGCCGGCGATCAGCAGCGCAAGACCGCGCTCACCGCCCAGCAATACCGCGAGCGCACCGACGACCGACGGCAACGTCGAGCCGACGATGGTCGACAGCGACCACTGCCAGCGACCGGCGAGCGCGAGGCCCCAGTGAACGGCGGCCACGAAAGTGAGAATGACTGCTCCCCAGGCGATCGCAAGCTGCCTGCCGATGTCGAGGTAGCCATGGCCGGCACCCCAGGTGACGCAGAGCAGCGCGAGTCCGAAGGGTGCGAGGCCCAAAAATCCGGCGAGCCGCGCCCCATAGCCCACGCCATCCCAGCGCGTACTTGCTTGATCACTATGCGTGGTCATCGGGAATTAGTGTCGCCGATTTTGCCGCGGCTTGCGAAGGTCGGTGACGATGCAGCCAATCTTCGATCACGGCAGCCACGGCAGGTGCATCCTCGTGATGCATCATGTGACCGAGCGCCGGAAAATCCCGCACTTCGAGATCGGCAAAACACGACTGCCAGCGACTTACCTCGTTGACGCCGTCTTGGCTCTCAAGATGGCGTCGATACTCCGATTGCCCACCCAGCACCAACAAGGTCGGTGCCCGAACGCGTCGCCAACAGGCTTCGGCCTCGTCGCGACGGTAGAGCACGGGATTGGTGAGTCGATGCCACGGATCGAAGCGCAGCATCACCCCATCGGCCGCCGGCCGCGTCCAGACGCGGGCCACGAAATGGGCAATGGCGCCGGGCAATCGTGGATTGCGACGCTGCAGTTGCTGGGCCAAGCGATCGCTCGTCTCGTAGTACGATTCTTTGACGCCCTTGCGCAACTGATCGAGCCATTCGGTGAATCGATCGGGCGCGCGTTCGGCGTCGACTCGCGGCAGACCGAAGCCCTCGAGGGATATCAAGCGACCGATACGCTCCGCCCGCACACCGGAATAGAGTGCGGCAATGTTGCCGCCCATGCTGTGCCCGATCAGCGTCGTGGGCCGATCACCGACGAAGAAATCGAGCATGGCGTCGAGATCGCCGAGGTAGTCCGCAAACCAGTAGGGCGCATCGTTGCGTGCGCTGCCGCCGAAGCCGCGCCAATCTGGCGCCACGAAGTGCAGCCCTCGCGGCAAGGCATCGACCAAAAACTGGAAGGTATCGGCGCAGTCCTGAAAGCCGTGCAACAAAAAAATCGGGGCTGCCTCGTCCGGTCCCCAATGCAGCACGCGGTGCGCAAGACCGCGGATCTGGATCACCTGCTCGCGCGCTTGCACGATGGGTTCGTAAGCCGACACCGTTCGCGATCTCAGCTACCGAGAAACAGGCGATACGCCGGATTCGCCGTCTCGTCGATCCACGGATAATGCAATTCCGCGAGGTGCAGCAGGAAATCCTCGCGCGTCGCCTCGGGCACCTGAATGCCGGCCATCACGCGACCGGCATCGGAGCCGTGATTGCGATAGTGAAAGAGCGTGATATTCCAGCGCGAACCCACGGCCTCGAGAAAGCGCAGCAAGGCGCCGGGTCGCTCGGGAAATTCGAACCTAAACAAACGCTCGTCGGTCAGCCCCTCGGGATGACCCCCCACCATGTAGCGCACGTGCAGCTTGGCGAGTTCGTTATCGGTCATGTCGGTGACGCCATAACCCGCAGCGCGCAGCGCTGCGATCACCTCGTTACGCTCGTCGCGACCGCCCTGCATGCCGAAGCCGAGGAAAATACGCGCCGCGGCAGGTCGTTCGTACCGGTAATTGAATTCAGTGACGCTGCGTCGCCCCAAGGTTCGGCACAGTTCGAGAAAGCTGCCCGGGCGCTCGGGGATTTCGACGGCCAGCAAAGCCTCGCGATGCGCACCGATCTCGGCGCGCTCGGCGACGTGTCGCAGCCGATCGAAATTCATGTTGGCACCACAGTTGATGGCGACGAATCGCCGCCCCGTGCAGCCCTCACGGGCGATGAATTTTTTGATTGCCGCGACCGCGAGCGCACCCGAGGGCTCGACGATGGAGCGCGTATCCTCAAAAATATCTTGGATCCCGGCGCAGATCTCGTCGGTGTCGACGAGAATCATCTCGTCCACCAAACCGCGCGCCAGACGGAATGCCTCCTCGCCGACGCGACGTACCGCCACGCCGTCGGCAAAGATACCGACGCGCGGCAACGACACCCGCTCGCCGGCGCGCAGCGAGTCGTGCATGGCCGTCGAGTCTGCAGCATTGACACCGATGATGCGAATCTGCGGATGCACGTATTTCAAATAGACCGCAATGCCGGCGATGAGTCCACCGCCCCCGACCGGCACGAATACGGCATCGACGTTACCGCCGGTTTGCCGAGCGATCTCCATACCGATGGTGCCCTGCCCTGCGATCACGTCCGGGTCGTCGAAGGGATGTACGAAGGCGAGCTGCCGTTCGCGCGCGAGGCCGAGCGCATGATCGTAGGCACTGTCATAGTCATCGCCGAACAGCACGACCTCGCCACCGAGATCGACCACGGCTTGAACTTTGATCTGTGGGGTCGTCACCGGCATGACGATGACGGCGCGAATGCCGCGACGGCCTGCAGCAAGCGCGACCCCTTGCGCATGATTACCCGCCGATGCACAGATGACGCCGCGCCCTGCCACCACGTCGGAGAGCTGGGCTACTTTGTTGTACGCACCGCGCAGCTTGAACGAGAACACCGGCTGCAGATCCTCGCGCTTGAGCAGGATCTCGTTATCGAGTCTTCTCGAGAGACGCGCCGCCGCGTCGAGAGGCGACTCGATGGCGACGTCGTAAACGCGCGCCCGCAGGATGCGCTCGACGTACTCCGCAGCGAACTGGTTAGACATGACGGCCTTCAGGGACCGTCCGGGGTCGCCGGGACGGTTTCGCGCGTGAATGCGGCGTAAAGTCGTTTCACGAAAGCGTCGCGCTCGGTCTGCACACGCGCGGCTTCGTCCGCCGACATCACGTACTGCTCGATCGCCAGAGCTGTCACCACGCCGCGCTCTGCAAGCAAGCGCTCGATGACGCGCATACGCTCGCGCTGCACCCAAAGCTCGGCGCCCAACTCCATGGTCACGGCGATCAGATTGTCGATGGCGGGGTTGTCGAAAAACGCCGGTTCCGGGGCGGGTGTCGGAAGTTTTTGGTCGCTCATGCCTTCAGCATAACCGAGGACAACGCGGTCGATATACTGCAGACAACGTACCCGCCCAGGATCGCTCTTGTCGCATGCGCAACGTCTGGATCCTCACCCTCGCCCAAGCGTTCGCAGCCTGCGGCACCATCACCCTCGTCACTTTTGGCGGCATCGTCGGCACGCACATCGCACCGACACCGGCGCTCGCCACGCTACCCTTGTCGATGTCGGTCCTGGGTCTTGCCAGCATGTCGCTGCCGGCCGCGCTGCTGATGCAGCGTATCGGTCGCAAACGCGCGTTCATGGGCAGCGCCGGCGTCGCGGCCTTCGCAGCACTACTCTGTGCTTGGGCAGTGGCTCACGAAAGCTTCGTCTTGTTCTGCCTCGCCGGCCTGCTCATCGGGGGCAACATGGCGTTCGTACAGCAGTATCGATTTGCAGCGATCGAATATGCGGGACCCGCCGACTCGGGTCGGGCCGTCTCGACCGTGATGATCGGTACCTTGATCGCGGCGTTCGTCGGTCCGACGCTAGGCGGCCTGACGAGCGATCTCGGCGAGTGGCCGCAGTACACCTCCTCGTTTCTGTCGCTTTCCGTGTTGTGCGTGATTGCGGCGGTCATCCTCTCGCTGCTGCCCGCCACTCAAAGTACGAAGGTCGCAAACACCGCGAGCACCGGTCGCAGCATTCGCGAACTGCTGCGCGACTCGCGCTTCAACTTGGCGGTGCTCGCCGGGCTGTCGTCCTATGCCGTGATGAGTTTCATCATGACCGCGACGCCGCTCAGCATGCACGTCCACGATGGCTTTTCGACTGCCGAGACGACGACCGTCATTACCGCCCATCTGCTCGGCATGTACTTGCCCTCGCTGGCGACGCCATGGTTCGTCACACGCCTCGGCGTCCGCGGCATGATGCTCGCGGGAGTCGGCATCAATCTGCTCTGCGTTGCGGTTTGTGCCTTCGTGGGACATCAATTCATCCACTACTTCGCCGCGTTGCTGCTGCTAGGGGTCGGCTGGAACCTGCTGTTCGTCGGCGCGACCACGCTCCTCTCCTCCACCTATTCCCCCGACGAGCGATTTCGCGCCCAGGGCTTCAATGATTTCGCAGTATTCGGCTCGCAAGCCTTCGCTTCGCTCTCCGCCGGCGCTGCCATCGAGACGATGGGCTGGCAAACGCTCAATCTCGTGACACTACCGCTGCTTTTCTTCGTATTGTGGTCATTGCGGCGGGTTGACGTTGCCGCGGCCGTCCGTACATAGTTCGCCGCCTTTTCCCGACGCGCCGCATTCTTTGCGAAGTGCGACATCCCTGCGGAGGTTCCATGAAACTTTACGGCTCCCTCGTGTCACCTTACGTTGCCCGCGTGGCCTTTGCGGCGCGGCTCAAAGGTCTCACTCTCATCCCGGAACTGCCGCCGGGCGGAATCAAGAGCGCAGAATTCCTACACCTCAATCCCATCGGCAAGATGCCCGCGATGGAGATCGACGGACGGCCGCTCGCCGAATCGATGGTGTTGCTCGACTACCTCGAAGACGCCTATCCGACCCCGGCGTTGTTGCCAGCTTCGGCATACGAGCGCGCACAATCGCGATTACTTGGCCGCATCGTCGATCTCTACGTCACGGTGCAGGCCCGCTATTTCTTCACCAACATGAATCCCGCCACGCGCAAAGCGGATGAAGTCGCGGCCGGCGTGCTCGCCTATCGCAAGTCGCTCGAGCAACTCGAACACTTCATGGGCCCGGGACCCTACGCCGTCGGCAGCACGCTCGGCTATGCCGACGTCGCCATGATGCCCTGCCTGCAAATGATGGCCTCGGTCGCCGGCGCCTGCGGGGTCGTCGATCCCTACGACGGACTGCCGCGGCTCGGCTCCTGGTGGCGCAAGCTGCAAACCGATCCCGTCACCGTCGCTTTCATCGACGAGTACCACAACGCCTTCATGAATTTCATGGCTTCGCGACGCTGAGTACGCAGGGACCATCGTGCAAGGCTGGCTGGTCAATGAATTCGGTGGCCCCGAGGTCATGTACTGGGGTGCGCTGCCAGAGCTACGCCCGGCCGCCGGTCAACTGCTCGTTCGCGTACACGCTTCGGGTATCAACTTTGCCGAAACCCGCATGCGTGCGGGCACCTATTCCGGCCAAGAGCTGCCGTTCGTCATGGGGATGGAATCGGCTGGCGTCGTCGAGGCGGTCGGTCCCGGAGTCACCGGCTTCGCCATCGGCGATCGCGTATTCGGCCGCGCACGCGGCTCGCATGCCACGCACGTGCTGTTCGATGCGGTGCATGCCTTGCCCTTGCCGGCCACCCTCGATTTCATTGAAGGGGCAGCGATTCCCGTTGGCTGGCTCACTGCGTGGCACGCGCTCTACACCGTGGCCCGCGCGCGGGTCGGCGAGCGCGTGCTGATCGAGGCCATCGCCAGCAGCGTGGGCAGCGCGGCCTTGCAGATCGCCAAGTGGCAGGGTTGCTGGGTCGCAGGTACCGCGAGCCGCGATGACAAATGCCGGCGTGGCATCGAGGCCGGCGCCGACGCCACCTACAACTACAAGACCAAAAATCTGCCGACCGAAGTCATGCGCGACACCACTGGCCACGGCATCGACATCGGTCTCATGACCATAGGCGAAGAGACCGCAACCGCGCTCTTCGACTCGATGGCTGCCGAAGGTCGCATCGTCATGTACGGCAGCACGGGCGGTCGTCAGGTGTGTTTCAGCCTCAATATCGGCATGCGCAATCTGCAGCTTTTGGCGATGAGCATTTCTTCGAGCGCGCGCTTCATGCCCGAATCGATGAAATCTTTCCGCGACGTGGCACTGCCCCTGTTCGCCAAAAAACACTTCACGGCAGTCGTCGACACCGTGCTGCCGATGCGCGAGCTCGTCAAGGCACACGGCATGGTCGACTCACGTACCCACTACGGAAAAGTAGTGCTGGTCAACGACTGATCGTCATCTGCAAAATCAATTATCAAAAGAAATGATGATCTTGCCGTTGCGCTCGTCGCCGGTTTCTCCGGCATGCTCGCAGGCTTCGACGATGTTTTCGAGGGGATAAACGCCGGCAATGCGCGCTACGAGCTCACCGCTCGCCATGAGTGAGGCCAGCTCGGCGTACATCGCCCGAACCTGTTCAGCGGTACGGCTGCGGAATTGGCGCACGAAGCTGAGACCATGCAAGACGATCCCTTGTCTGAACATGAGATAGAAGTCGATTTCACAGCGTTCACCGCTCATCGAGCCGTAACTGACGAGTGGTGCATCGGCAGCGAGACACTCGGCAATGCGCTGCGTTGCCGCACCCGACACTGCATCGACACCGAGTCGAACCGGCGCGCCCGAAACCGCGGCAGCAACGCGCAGTGCAAGATCGGGTCCGTCCAGCAACACCACGTCGCCGCCCAGTTCGCGCAACTCGTCGATCATCTGCGGTCGACGCACGACGTTGATGGTTCGAATGCCGCGACGGCGCGCCAAACGGATGAGATAGCGACCACAACTCGCATTGGCTGCGTTCTGGATCAGCCAATCGCCCGGCTTGAGTGCCGCGAAGTCTTCGAGCAACACCCAGGCGGTCGGACCGTTGACGGTCAGCAAACTCAGTTGATTCGCATCGCCCGCCGGCGCCGGTAGGCAAGCTTCCGCCCGACAACGCACTTCATCGCGAAAGGTGCCGCTGCCGAGC
>RGYP01000190.1 GCA_010031985.1 Gammaproteobacteria bacterium | reverse complement strand
CCCGGCGCGATGGCGTTGACGCGAACGTTGGCGCGGGCACCTTCCATGGCGGCGCATTTGGTGAAGTGGATGAGGGCGGCCTTGGCAGTACCGTAGGCGGCCATGTTGGCGAGTCCCAAGAGTCCGTTGATGGAGGAGACGTTGATGATTGAGCCGCGTTGCGCGGGCAGCATCACTTTGAATGCCTCTCGCGTGGAAACGAAGGCCGAGTTCACGTTGACCTCGAAATCTTTGCGAAAGCTTTCCGGGGTCATGTCGACGATCGCCGAGTAGGTGACCGAGGGCGCATTATTGACCAACACGTCCAGCCGACCGTGCTGCGCCGCTGTCGAGGCGACGAAATCGGCGAGCGCGGCGTGATCGGCGACATCGAAGGCGCGATAACTGGCCGAGCCGCCGTTCGCCCGGATGGCGGCCGCCGTCGCTTCGAGAGGTTCCGCGCGACGTGCGCAGAGCGCGACATGCGCTCCTTCCGCGGCGAAGCGCGCGGCGATCGCGGCCCCAATTCCCTGGCTGGCCCCGGTTATCAGGGCAACTCGACCTGCAAGACGACCCATTTTCGACCCCCGGGCGGCATTCGCCGCATGTTGCAAGTGCGTATAAACCGATAGCGATCTTTACGCATTCTGATGGTTCTGAGCCGCTTCGGCCGTCGAAAACGTTGTTTTCGAGGTCGCAACTGCTACTATCGCCACATTCCACATCAAGGTGGCCGGGGTGTCAACGGAAGGGCAATTCGAGCTCGTCGAAGAGCTGGTTCGCGGCTACCGATGCCGCGTGTTCAGTCGCGCGCCGCGGACGTTGCCGGCGCTGCTCGAAGCCGTCCCCTGGAAATCCGACGCCATCGCCCTGGTCTATGGACCACTGCGGCTGAGTTACCGCGAGTTGTCTTCCACCGTGGACCGTCTCGCCCACGCTCTGCAGTCACGCTGCGCGATCGGGGTGGGCAGTCGCGTCGGGCTCGCCATGCGCAACCTGCCCGAATGGGTGTATGCGTTTTTGGCGCTCGCCCGTCTCGGCGCCATCCCGGTCGTGATGAACAGTCGCGCCTCGGGTGATGAGCTCGCAGCGGCGCGCGAGGGCACCGGTGTTTCGCTATTGATCGCCGACACGCGGTGTGCACGCGAGCTCGCGGGGCATCCCGAAACCTGTCCGCTGGTGGTGGCTGCGGATGATTCTCTGACTGGCGAGGAGCGGCGGCGCGAATCTGCGCTCATCGAGACGTCGGTCGCCGCAGGTGCGTGGTGCCTTGCCGATCTGCTCGCCGACTCCCCGGCCAACGCTCCGGCCAACGGCGCGCTAGTGACGCCCTCGTTAGAGCCGCTCGATGCCGCGACCATACTCTTTACTTCCGGGACCACGGGCCGCGCCAAGGGCGCGGTACTCAGTCACTGGGGTACCAGTAATTCGGTATGGACCAATCTCTATGCCGGCTATCGGATTGCCGCGGACATGGCGGCGCGCTACGGCATGACGCTCGAACAGCTCGCGGCGATGTCTCCGCAAACCTGCGTGCTGCTCATGTTCCCGTTCTTTCACACCAGCGGTTTGCACACCGGATTGCTTTCGACCTTGGTGCGTGGCGGCAAGATCGTGCTGATGCGACGCTGGGATGCCGCAGCGGCTTTGCAGTTGATCGAAACCGAGAAAGTGACACAGTTTCCCTGCGTGCCGACCATGATGTGGGACCTGCTGCGTTCGCCGAAGATTGCGCAGCACGATCTCCAATCTTTGACCAGCGTGTCGACGGGCGGTCAGGCTCTGCAGGCCGGCATGCTGAGCGAGATCACCAAGGCGTTTCCGCGTGCCGTGCCCGGCACCGGGTTCGGCATGACCGAAACCACGGGCGCCGTGGCCATGTCGGTAGGCGAAGAATATCTTGCGCATCCCGGCACCGCAGGTCGGGTGCTCGCCACGACCCTCGTCAAAATCGTTCGTGACGACGGTAGCGTCGCCGCGCCCGGCGAAGCGGGCGAGATCTGCATGCGTTCGGTATCGAACATGCTCGAGTATTGGGGTGATCGCGAAGAGACGAGTCGCGCTTTCGACGACGAAGGCTACATGCGCTCGGGCGACATCGGCTATCTCGATGCCGAGGGATTTCTCTACATCGTTGATCGCAAGAAAGACATGGTGATTTCCGCCGGCGAGAACATCTATTGTGCCGAGGTCGAGCGGGTGCTGCTTGCGCATCCGGGTCTGGCCGAGGCGGTGGCTTTCGGGGTGCCCGATTCGCGACTCGGTGAGCGCCTGATGGCGATCGTCGTGCCGCATGTCTCGGCGGGGCGTATTGGTAGCGACCAGGTGAAGCAGCACGTGGCGGCGCATCTTGCGGCCTACAAGGTGCCGGCCGAAGTGTTGGTGCAGCACGAGGCCTTGCCGCGTAATCATCTCGACAAGGTCGACAAGGTCCAGCTGCGCCGTCGCTACGGCGTATCGTGACAGGACAAGAACGGGAGCAGCGAAAAATGGGTTTTCCGCAGGGCGCCAAGGTTTTCGATTTGATGTTGGGGATACCCGTCAGTGCCACCAACACCGAGTGGTATACGCCGTATCTGCCGTTGCTGCTCGATCGCGAGAGCCGCGAGGCGTTCAAGATGCCGGCACAGTACATGTTCAAAGATATTCCGGTACTGCCCACCGACTCCGACTACGTCGATTACACGGTCTCGCAGATGGATCGCTTCCACATCGCGCGCGCCATGGTGGGTTTCTGGGAAGGGTCGGCAGGCGGCAAGCGGGCACGCGAGGTCTATCCGGAGCGCTTCATCTTCGATTATCACGTCAATCCCAATAAAGGCATGGACGAAGTGCGCGAGATCCGTCGCTTGAAGGCGGCGGGGCAGATTCACGCCGTGAGTTTCTTTCCTTGTGGCAACAACCCCCAGGTGCCCATCAACGACAAAAAGGTTTATCCCATCTACGCAACCTGTGTCGATCTCGATCTGCCGGTGTTCGTGAACGTGGGGGTGCCAGGGCCGCGACTGCCGATGGCGCCGCAACATGCCGAGCTCGTCGACGAGGTGTGCTGGTTTTTCCCGGAGCTGAAGTTCGTGATGCGACATGGCGCCGAGCCCTGGGAAGATCTCGCGGTCAAGCTGATGCTCAAGTGGCCGAATCTCCATTACTCGACCAGCGCTTTTGCGCCCAAGCATTATCCGAAGGCCATCATCGATTACGCCAACACGCGCGGCGCCGATCGCATCATGTACGCCGGCTATTGGCCCATGGGGCTGTCGCTGGAGCGCATCTTGGCCGGCGAGGTCAAGCCCTTGCGCTACTTCAATCGCGAACTCGCATTGTGGCGGGGCGAGGACGGCACGCCGCGCATGGTCGACGCCTATTGTCGTCACCTCGGCGCGCACATGGGCCATGCGGGGCGCGTGCAGGGCAACGATCTCGAGTGTCCGTTCCATGCCTGGCAGTACAACGGCAAGGGCGAGGTCACCAAAATTCCGTATGCCAAAAACATTCCGCCGCAGGCCAAGCGCAGCTGCGTGAAGCCGTGGCGCCTCGTCGAGCGTAATCGTTTCATTTGGGCGTGGTACCACCCGCAAGACGTCGAGCCCACATTCGAGGTGGAAGCGCTGCCTGAGGCCGCCTCGCCCGAGTGGAGCGACTATGAAAAGTTCGAGTGGCTCGTTTACGGGCCGTTGCAGAACATGGCCGAAAACGGCGTCGATGCCGCGCATTTTCGTTACATTCACGGTACGGCGAGCCTGCCCAATTACGACGTAAAATTTGAAGGCATCCGTCGTGTGGCCTCCGTGGCAGCCAAGATGCCGACGCCGCGCGGTGACGTCGATGGCACCATCTCCTACGGCACCGTCGGCGCTGGCCAAGCTTGGACGCGCTTCACCGGGATCTGCGAGACCCTGATGGTCGCCGGGATCACGCCGATCGCACCCGATTGCACGCACGTGCGATTCGCCTTCACGCAGCTCAAGTCCGCCATCGACGGGCCGTCGGCCGGTGTGGCGCGGGCCATGGTCAAAGATATCTGTCGTCAGCTCGATCAGGACAAGGTGGTGTGGGATCGTCAGCGTTACACCCACGATGCGCTGCTCTGCGACGGCGACGGTCCGATCTCCGCCTTCCGCAAGTACTACCGCCAGTTCTACGCTGAACTGCCGCAGGAGGAGGGCACTCCGATCGCCAATCGCAGCTTCGTGCGCAAGGCGAACTGAGTCGGCTCGGCCGTGCGTGAATTCACGGGGCGTACGGCGCTCGTCACCGGCGCTGCGGGTGGCATAGGGCGCGCGCTCGCGCGAGTGCTGCGGGCGCCCCTTCCGCCACACACTCCGCGGCGACCGCCACCGTACTCTCGGAGTCGACGTCACAGACGAGCACACGCATACC
>RGYP01000189.1 GCA_010031985.1 Gammaproteobacteria bacterium | reverse complement strand
TGCAGCGACGCGCCGATGCCCTCGTAGTTGAGGCTCATCTGAATCTTGTACTCCTCGGAATTGCGCGGCGAGAAGTAGTTGGAGTGCGGATCGAATGCCCGCGCGTAAGAATTGAGGAAGAGTTCGAACACTTCTTCGGGCTTGATTTGATCGCCGCGCTTGAGCACGCGATCGTAGCGCGTACGCAGCACGTCACGGGCCTCGGCCCAGGTTTTGCCGGCGAGCAGCAGCGAAAGCGCATCGTTCTTCACGCGCTTGCGCCAAAGTTCATCGAGCTCGGCGACCGTGGTGGGCCACGGCGCTTTTTCGCGATCGAACTCGAAGACTTCATCGAGCGTGAAGTCGGGTTCGCGATCAAGCAGCGAGAGCGCGTGTTGAATGCGCTCGCGATTACGTTGCTGGTAGCGCGCGAACATGGCGTATGCCGGTTCGATATCGCCGGTGCGGATCATGTCGTCGAAGCGCAGTCGATAAGGCTGAAATTCGGCGATGTCGCTGGCCAAAAAATAACTGCGCTGGCCATCGAGTCCGTCGATGAACTTGTCCATCACGCGGGGCGACATGGCATCGTCGATCTTGAGCTGGCTGTAGTGGTTGTCTTCGAGCAGCGAGCCGACCTGCCGCGCGATCATGCGCTCGCGTGCCGAGGGCACGAGCGCCCCGGGAGGCAGCGCCGAGGTGTTGGCCGTGAGCCGCGAGGAGCTGCCCACGGTGAGCAAACCGATCGACAGCAGGGTCACGGCAAAGAGCGCGGTGGGACGGCGTCCGGAGGGATTCATCGGCGGTGGATGTCCTGTAATATTCGTGCAGCCTAGAACGCCGGCCGCGCCCCTTCAAGTGCGGCGTCGCCCCAGTCGGTTTTTTCACATGCGTCCATTGTCCATTCTGCTCGGCATCGTGATGGGTTCGACCGTGTCGATCACCGTGGCGCTCGTGCTGACGCTGATCGTCTTTTTGCTGTTGCCGGAATACGCGGACCGCATCGGCGAAGAGTTTCCGCCGTTGCTGCGGGCACTTGGCGGCTCGGCCGTGCTGGCCGTCGTGTCATCGGCCGGTTTCTACGGCGAATTACGCGAGACGGGCTGGCGACGCTGGCCCCAGGCGTTGCTTGCCCTGATGCTTTTGCTATTCGGCTGGATCATGTGGCCGAGGGAATGACCGTACGGAGAACGTCATGATGCCGTCATCGATCGAGTCCGCCCACCGTCCCGCGCTCGCCACGGCGCTGCTGCTGTGTCTGGCTGCCTGCTCCGGCGCACCTCGCGAGAGTCTGCCGCCGCCGATCTCGGCCGCGGAGTACGAGCGGCACATCGTCACGCTGGCGAGCGACGAGTTCGAGGGTCGCAAGCCGGGCACGGCCGGCGAGCGCAAGACCGTCGAGTATCTCGTCGGCGAGTTCAAGAAGCTCGGGCTCGAGCCGGGTAATGGCGACTCCTGGGTGCAGCAGGTGCCGATCGTCGAGATCACCGCGGGTAGCGATGCCAGCCTCAATTTTGGGTCGACTGCGCTGGCTTACGGCAAGGACATGGTCATCTGGACCAAGCGGCCGCTCGCCGAGGTGAAGGTGGCTGACAGTCCGCTGGTGTTCGTGGGTCATGGTGTCGTCGCACCCGAGTACGGCTGGAACGACTACGCCGGCATCGACATGCGCGGCAAGACCGCCGTCATCCTCATCAACGATCCGGGCTTCGCCACGGGCGACGCCAATCTCTTCCGCGGTCGGGCGATGACTTACTACGGTCGCTGGACCTACAAATTCGAGGAGGCGGCGCGACAAGGGGCGGCCGCGGCGATCATCATCCATGATGACAAACCTGCCGCTTATCCCTGGGACACCGTGCAAAACAGCTGGATGGGTCCGCAGCTCGATACGGTCAGCGCCGACGACAACGCGAGCCGTGCCGCGATCGAGGGGTGGGTCACGCGCGCGGCCGGCGACGCACTTTTGAAAGCCAACGGCTACAGCTACGAACGTTTGTTGATGGCGGCGAGTCAACCTGGTTTCAAACCGATTCCGCTCGCCGAGCGCGCAGGTGGGTTCGTGCGCAACGCGATTCGCCGCTCGGTGTCACCGAACGTCGTCGCCAAAATCAGGGGCAGCAAGCGACCCGACGAATACATCGTCTACATGGCACATTGGGATCACCTCGGCAAAACTTTGGCGCGTAGCGGCGACAACATCTTCAACGGCGCGCTCGACAATGCCACCGGTACCGCGGGCTTGCTGACGATCGCCAAGACTTTTGCCGAATCACGCCGTCGCCCCGAGCGTTCGATCGTCTTTTTGGCGGTGACGCTCGAAGAGAGTGGTCTGCTCGGTTCGGCGTACTACGTCGCCAATCCCATCTTTCCGCTCAAGCGCACGGTCGCTGCGCTCAACATGGATGCGATCACCTGGGGTGGTCCCACGCGCGATGTGACGGTGGTGGGCGCGGGCGCCTCGCAACTCGAGGAATATCTGACGCGGGCCGCCGCCAAGCAGGATCGGGTGGTCCGCGAAGAGCCAACGCCCGAGAACGGTTTCTTTTATCGCTCGGATCATTTCAACTTTGCCAAGGCCGGCGTGCCTGCGCTCTACATCAAGCTCGGCATCGAAGATCGTGAGAAGGGCGCCGAATGGGCACGCGCGCAAAATGCCGAATGGACGCTGAAGCACTACCACAAGCCTTCGGACGAGTGGGTGCCGGGCACCGACTTGCGCGGCGGTTTGCAGGACATCGCTTTGCTGCACGAGATCGGCGCGACACTGGCTCGCGAGAAGAGCTTCCCGAGTTGGTATGCCAAGAGCGAATTCAGGGCGGCCCGTGAGCGCAGCCTCGCGAGCGCCGAGTAGCGCGCCCATCGGTTGCTTCGCCTAGAGGCGGCGCATCGCCCAATTGGCAAAGCGCAGCGCCGACAGCAACGCATAAGGCGCGAACAGCAAAATCCAGGCGGCGAGCGAGCCTGAAAAGAGCAGCGTGAAGAAATCGCCGAGGATGGCGAACATGCCGCCGTTCGCGTACGGACCGAGGAGCCCGCGGCCCGTCACCCAGATGAGCAGGGGCAGGGCCACGGCGCCGAAGATCACGGCGCCGAGCAGCAGTCTGGCCTCGCGGTTCAGGGTGACGAGATCGAGCTTCCGGTTCTTGCGCGCCATGCGGGCATAATACGTCATGGCTAGCCTTCGAACAGCGGTGGTCGGTGCCGGTTATCTCGGCCGATTCCACGCACAGAAATACGCGAGCGAAAGCGCATCGCAACTCGTGGGCGTCGTCGACCCGCGTGCCGAGGCGCGCGAGGCGCTCGCCCGCGAACTCTCGACCACGGGCTACGCTGATCATCGCGAACTCCTCGGGCGCGTGGATGCGGTCAGCATCGTGACCACAACCCCGGCGCACTTCGCCATCGCGCGCGATTTTCTGCAAGCCGGCGCGCACGTGCTGGTCGAGAAGCCGATCACCGTGACGGCGGCAGAGGCGCGCGAACTCATCGACGTCGCCGCGCGCTGCCGACGGGTTTTGCAGGTGGGTCATCTCGAGCGTTTCAATCCGGCGATCTTGGCGGCGGGATCACGACTCGAGGGGGCGCGCTTCATCGAGTGCCAGCGACTCGCGCCCTTCAAAGAACGTGGCACCGACGTCAACGTGATCCTCGATCTCATGATTCACGACATCGACATCGTGCAGAGCATCGTCGGTCAGCCGCTCGAGTCGGTCGATGCCGTGGGAACGCCGGTGTTTTCGGGTGCGGTCGACATTGCCAACGTGCGGCTGCGCTTCGTCGGCGGTTGCGTCGCCAACGTCACGGCGAGTCGCGTCAGCCTCAAAACCGAGCGCAAGCTGCGGGTGTTCCGCGACGATGCCTATCTCTCGATCGACCTGCAGCAGCGCATTTTGACCACGATCGCGAAACGAGCGGTTCCGGTCTCGGGCGAGTTGCCGGTCACCATCGAGGAACAAAGTTTCGAGCAGGGTGATGCCTTGCGCGCCGAGATTCGCTCCTTTCTCGACTGCATCGCTGCGGGACGGCCACCGGTGGTCAGCGGCGAGGACGGCTTGCGCGCGCTCGAGACGGCAATCCGCATCACCGATTTGCTGGCACCGAACGTGCGGGCAACGACATGAGGTTGAGTTAAATGAGCACTGCCAGGGCATCTTCGCGCAAGGTCACGGTCGCTGCCACGCAGTTCGCCTGCAGCCGGGATGCCGACGCCAACATCGCGCGTGCCGAATCGCTGGTACGCGAGGCGGCAACGCGCGGCGCGCAGGTCATCCTCCTGCAAGAACTCTTCGAAACGCCGTACTTTTGCATCGAGCAGGAGCCCGCGCACTTCGCGCTGGCGACGACGGTCGAGGACAATAGGGCGCTGCGGCATTTCCGTGGCGTGGCGCGCGAGCTAGG
>RGYP01000188.1 GCA_010031985.1 Gammaproteobacteria bacterium | reverse complement strand
TCGGCGATCGCATCTTTGATGATGATCTTGCCTGATTTCTTTGCGGCATCCATCTCGGCGTTGGCAGCCTTTTCGCCGTGTGCGGCCTTGGTCCGCTCCCACTGTTCCCAACCGTAGGTTTGCCCCGGGAACTCGCGCTCGGCGAGTGCGTAGGACCAGTTGCGGAACGCACCTTCGGTGAACTTCTGGATGTTGCCCTTGTGGACGATGGTCACGCTCTTGCGCCGGGTCGCAATGGCGTACTCGACCGCCGCACGGAAGAGTCGCTCGGTGCCCTCGAGCGACACCGGCTTGATGCCGATACCCGAGGTCTCCGGGAAGCGGATCTTGGCGTAGGCCTTGGGGAAGTTTTCTTTGAACAAGGCTTTGAAACGGCGATTTTCTTCACTGCCGAGTTCGAATTCGATGCCGGCGTAGATGTCCTCGGTGTTCTCGCGGAAGATCACCATGTCGACCTTCTCGGGTGCCTTGACCGGTGAGGGCACGCCCTTGAACCAGCGCACCGGACGCAGGCAAACATAGAGGTCGAGCATTTGACGCAGCGCCACGTTGAGCGAGCGGATGCCGCCGCCCACCGGCGTCGTCAGCGGTCCTTTGATCGACACCAGAAATTCGCGACAGGCGGCGACGGTTTCGTCGGGCAGCCAGGTGTTGAAGAGCTTGTTGGATTTTTCGCCGGCGTAGACTTCCATCCAATGGATCTTGCGCTTGCCGCCGTAGGCCTTGGCGACCGCAGCGTCGAGCACACGCACGCTCGAGCGCCAGATGTCCGGGCCCGTGCCGTCGCCTTCGATATAGGGAATGATCGGATTGTCGGGGACGGACAGTTTGCCGTCCTTGATCGTGATCTTGGCGCCGCCAGCGGGCGGCGTCAGCGTGACTTTTGCAGCCGTCGTCATGGTTCGAAACTCCTTCTGAAACGCCCGGCGATTTTTCGAAAACCCCCGCCGTTGCGTGGCGCGGATTCTACCACGTGCTCCTCGCGAGACCCGTCCGACGCGTGGCTTCGCTAGAATCCCGCGTCATGGAAAATTCAGGCTCATGAGCGAACCGATCACCTCGACTCCCGCGGCCGACGGCTTTCGCATGCCCGGGGAGTTCGAGCCGCATCGTGGCTGCTGGATGCTCTGGCCCGTGCGCAGCGACAACTGGCGCGAGCAGGCCGTGCCGGCGCAGCGCGCGTTCGCCGCCGTCGCCCACGCGATCGCACGTTTCGAGCCCGTGACCGTGGGCGTTGCGCCCGCGCAGTACGCGCTCGCGCGGCGGGCGCTCGAGCCGCGGGTCCGCGTCCTGCGTCTCGAGAGCGACGACGCTTGGATGCGCGATGTTGGGCCGACCGGCGTCGTCGATCGGCGCGGCGCGGTGCGCGGCGTCGACTGGCACTTCAATGCCTGGGGCGGACTCCAAGGCGGCCTGTATTTCCCCTGGGATCGCGATGAACTCGTCGCGCGGCGCGTGCTCGACGTCGAGGGGCTCGCCCGTTATCGCGCGCCCTTTGTTTGCGAGGGTGGGTCGATCCACGCCGACGGCGAGGGCACGCTGCTCGTCACCGAAGAGTGTCTGCTCAATCCCAATCGCAACCCGCAACTCGGTCGTCGCCAGATCGAAACTTTGCTGCGCGCCTACACGGCCGCGACGCAAATCGTTTGGCTCGGTCGCGGTGTGTTCAACGACGAGACCGACGGCCACATCGACAACCTCGCCTGTTTCGTCGCTCCCGGCGAGATTGCGCTGCTCTGGTGCGACGATCGTCGCGACCCGCAATACGCAATTTCGCGCGACGCTTTCGAGCGCTTGCAGGATGCTCGCGACGCGCGCGGTCGGCGGTTCAAGGTTCACAAGATTCCGATGCCAGGCCCTCTCGAGATGACGGCGATCGAAGCGGCCGGGCTCGTGCCCCGTGCAGGCACCAAGCCGCGTCGCGGCGGTGAGCGGCTCGCGGCCAGTTACGTGAACTTCTACCTCGCCAACGGCGGCGTGGTCGTGCCGCTGCTCGACCCGCGGCTCGATGCCCGCGTGCTCGCGCAATTGCAGCAGATTTTTCCACGGCGGCGCGTGGTCGGCGTGCCGGCACGCGAAATCCTGCTCGGTGGGGGCAATATCCACTGCATCACGCAGCAGATTCCACGCGGGCGATTGCCTCAGCGTCGACGCCAGTCGACTCCAAAATAAACGCTGCGACCGCGCGCCGGAAAGTATCGCCAGTCACCCTGCGCATAATCGGCTCGATCGGCGAGTCGCTGGTCGGCCGGGTTCTCGATCTCCAGATTCAAGCCCAGATCGTCGCCGAGTTGCCAGCGCGAGTTCAGGCGCAACGCGACTTGGGCGGGATGACGACGCTCGTTGGCCGCGTCGGCAAAGTAATCGCCGGTGCGCCGCGCCTCGACCTCGATCGCAAGTGCGTTGTACGGTCGGAATTCGAGGGCGAGTCTATGGATGCTGCGCGGTGCGGTGTCGATGTCGCGGCCCGCGACGATGCTCTCGCCACCCTCGATGACGCGCGAAAAATCGTAACGATGACGTGCCCAGGTGCCGTTGGCGCGAACGCGCCACTGTGCACGCGCTTGCCAATCGAGCTCGTATTCCAGGCCTTCGTGGCGGGTGCGACCGCCGCTGACGTTGAAGCCGTTGGTGTCGCGCAGGATGACGCCTGCCTTGCGCGCTCGATAGAGCGCAACGCTGCCTGAAAGCGAGGGCCTCTGACCCACCGTAAATCGCCAGCCGAGCTCCGCGCTGCGCAACCGTTCGGCGCCGAGTTCGGCGATCGACTGGTTGCGCTGCAGGCGATAGAGCTCGGTGATTTCCGGCGGCCGAAAGCCCTCGGCGAGCACGGTGTAGAGGTGCTGCGAGTCGCTCAGGTGTTTGACGAGCTCGGCACGTGGCGTGATCCGCGAGTAGCGATCGCGGCGATCTGCAGGACGACTGTAGAGGCAGCCGCCAGGGCAGGGCGTGCCGTCCTCGGCGGTGTTGCCGTCCCGCATGCGATTGTCGTAGCGATAGGTCGTGCGATCGGCACGCATCGAGAGACGCCACAGCCAATCGCCGCGGTCTTGTTCGAGGCCCGCACTCGCGCCCGCGGTCGCAACCGCCACCGAATAATCGTAGTGACGTCCCGCAGGGCGAATGGCACGCGCGGCGGCGGCGCCCTCGAGTGTCGGGCCGTCCTGGATTTCGAGCAGGCTCGTGTCCGCCCACTCGGCATCGAGCGCGAGGCGCCACGAGAGCGCGTGCTCTGCGAAGGGTCGGCTACGCGCGAGCGCGAGGGCTGCGCTGCGTTGCGCATTGCGCTCGAGCGGTTTGCCGAGCAGAAAATGCTGCAGGAAGCTCATCGACGAGTCGCGCACGATGGCGCGTACTTCGTCGCTGCAGTCATCGCAGGCTTCGCGTGACCACGCCGCAGACAGGCGCAGGCTCTCGGCATCGCGAAAGGCCTCGGGGTTCGGGTTCGAACGACGCAGCACAGGATCGCGGTATGCCTCGAAGCCGCGGACGAAGCCCGCCGTGTCCTGATCGAGGCGCGTGGCTGCGGCGCGCAAGCGCAGGCGTCCATCGCGAAATTCGCGATCGTGCAGCAAGTTCAACTTGTAGTCGGTGCTCGCCGAGTCGTCGCGAAAACCGCCGTCGTGTCTGACGAGCACCTGCGCGGCATAGTCGTGTTGGGCCGCTGCGAGCGTGACGGCGCGAAAGTCGTCGGATCCGGTCGTCGCCGTGATGCGTAGTGCGGCAAGATCGCGCACCGACGGCGTCAAAATATTGATGACGCCATGCACCGCATTCGCGGCATGTACGGCGCTGCCCGGTCCGCGCAAGATTTCGATCGCCGCGGCTTGCGTGGTGTTGACCTCGAACAATTGGTTGATGTTGCAGAACCCGGTGGGTCGCAGGGCAAAGCCGTCTTCGAGCATCAGGAAGGCGCCGCAGGCGCCCGAGCCGGTGAGCACCGGCGATCGGATGGCGATCAGACTCTCCTGTCCGCTGCCGCGCTGCAGCACCACCCCCGGAAGTCGATTCAGGCTCTCTGCCGGGTGCGCGAGCTCGAGCGCACCCGTGATCCCCGGCGTGACACGGCTGATGCCGGCCGCCACGTCGATCAGCCGTTGTTCGCGGCGACGCGCGGTCACCACCACCTCATCGAGAGTGGTCGTCGGGACGGGCGATAGGCTTGCCGCGAGCAGGACGCCGAGGGCGGGAACGAGCATCCGGGCATTATCGCTTGCTATCCTTCGCCTCGTGCGTCCGCTCCGTCATGTTGCCTGGCTCGTGCTGCTTGCGATGGTCGCTGCGTCGCTCGTCACGCCGTGGGCATCGGCTGCCGAGCGGCCGCGGGTAGGTCTCGTGCTCTCGGGGGGTGGCGCACGCGGCGCCGCGCACGTCGGCGTGCTCAAGGTGCTCGAGGCCGAGCGCATTCC
>RGYP01000187.1 GCA_010031985.1 Gammaproteobacteria bacterium | reverse complement strand
CCGCCGATCGTGGTGTCCTGGGAGGTCGAACGGCTACGTGAGGAACTGGCGGCGGCACAGCGCGGCGAGCGTTTCTTGCTGCAGGGCGGCGATTGCGCCGAGAGTTTCGAGGATTGCGAATCCGACAAGATCGCGAAGCGACTCAAAATTTTGTTGCAGATGAGTCTGGTGCTGACTCACGGCCTCAAGAAACCGATCATCCGCCTCGGCCGCATGGCCGGTCAGTACGCGAAGCCGCGCTCGGCCGACACCGAGACCCGTGACGGGTTGACCTTGCCTTCGTATCGGGGGGATATCGTCAACCATGCCGAGTTCACGCCCGAAGCGCGTGAGCCCGATCCGCAACTCCTGTTGCGCGGTTACGAGCGCGCCGCGCTGACCATCAATTTCATTCGTGCGCTGATCGACGGCGGTTTCGCCGATCTGCATCACCCCGAGTATTGGGATCTGGGCTTCGTCGGGCACTCGCCTTTCAAGGCGGAATACGAACGCATCGTCGCCTCGGTGGCCGATGGGCTCGAATTCTTCGAGACCATCAGTTCGAAGGAGGTGCACACGGCGCTGCGTGCCGAGTTCTACGCCAGCCACGAGGCCTTGGTGCTGCACTACGAGCAAGCGCAGACTCGTTTCATCGCCCGCAACAATCGCTGGTACAACTTGTCGACGCACATGCCGTGGATCGGCATGCGCACGGCGCAGATCGACGGCGCGCACGTCGAATACTGCCGCGGCATCGCCAATCCGGTGGGCGTGAAGATAGGCACGGCGATGGACGCGGCGTGGTTGCAGCGTCTCGTCACCACGCTCAATCCGCAGAACACGCCGGGCAAGCTCACCCTCATTCATCGATTCGGCGCCAAAGACGTCGAGTCGGCGCTGCCGAAGGCCATCCAGGCGGTGCGAGCCACGGGCCACTCGGTGCTCTGGATCTGCGATCCGATGCACGGCAACACCGAGAGCAGCCAAAGCGGTCTGAAGACGCGGCGTTTCGAGAACATTCTGCGCGAACTCGAACTCGCGACGCGCATTCACCAGGACCTCGGCTCGCAACTCGGCGGCGTGCACGTCGAGCTCACGGGCGAGGACGTGACCGAATGCACGGGCGGTGCGCGCGGACTCGGCGATCTCGATCTGCAGCGGGCCTACAAGTCGACGGTCGACCCGCGTCTCAACTACGAGCAGTCACTGGAACTCGCCCTGCTGATCGCCGAGCGCAATCGTGCGCCGCGCCGCGGCAGCTGACCACGGTCAGCGTCAAAGTTCAGTCTCCGCAGGGGCTGCGCCGCGGGCAAGAGCTGCTGCGTGGACAAATGACGCTGGCGCGCTGCGCGAGCGCGTGGCTCACCCAGGCAATGTTGAGGACGTGACTCACGGTGCGGATCGCGCTCGCTGCGGCCGTCGGTATGTCGCCGGCGCCACCGCGTCGACAGCCGTCATCGATCAGGCCAATGATTTCTCGGGCGTCGAGGCCCTGCGCCTCCAAGGCGGGAGCGAGGTCTACGCCCACCGACAGCACGTGCGAGACGCCGGCCGCATCGCGCGTGCGCAGCGAATGGCAGCAGTAGAGTCGCGGCGTTTCGCCGTCGCGCATCACCGAAATTTGTGACACCGGTTGCGAGCTCGCAGCGCGCGGGTTTTGCGTCTCGCGCAACAGGCGGAACACCGCCCAGTTGGGGCAGGGGTCGGGTACCAGACTCATGTTGCCCCAAGGTAGCGGGATGCCGTTGCCGCGGTACACGGCGCGCAGGTATCCGGGCTCGTAACCGTCAAAGAAATGCCAGTGGCGGTACGGCGAGACGCTGGTCATGCGTCGCATCATCACGGCCTCGGTGACACCGAGTTTGGCGACTGCCGACAACTCGTGCCGCTCGCGCACCAGAAACTGCCTGAACGGTTGCTTGGGGCAGAGCAGGGCGCCGGCGAAGGCACTGCATTCGAAGTCGCGCCAGGCAAGCAGCACGTCGCGCGGCGCCATGCCGCCGGTACTGCCGGTCGAAGGGTCGGCGGTACCGTGTTCCTCGAAGCCGGGGCCCGCGGCGCTGTGCGGTGGCACCACGCCGTCGCCGTTGTGCAAGATCTTGTGTCCGATGAAAAAAGCGAGGGTGTATTTTAGGCGCGCCTCGTGTTCGCGCAGCTTGCGGTTGATGACGATCGTCGCCGGGGCCTCGAATCGGGCGCGCAACACGGGATCGGCGCGACCGCGTCGCTCTTCGTCCACCCAGCGCACCGCAAGGCCCGTGTCTTTGACGATCCGCAACACCTCCTCGAGCGACAGCGGCATGCGACGTTGACCGACCGATTCCGCGGCACGCTCGATGTCGGGAAACTCGTTCTGCCGCGTTTCTTGCCATACCCGCACCAGCAAGCGGGCGAATTGGCGTCCACTAGTGCCGGTCTGCGCCAGCAACTCCGGCAATGCGAGTTGCAATAAATCTTTGGAGAAAAGAAAAGCGGGCTCGAGCGGCATGGGCTCGGCCGCGCTCAGGCGAGGGCCGCGGGTCTCGGCGGCCAGGGTCTCGGTGCGATCGAGAAACCAGCTCGCTTCCTTGCCGAACACCGTGGCCAGCACGCCGAGCATGGCGGCCGACGGGATGCGTTTGCCGGTCTCGACCATGCTGAGATAAGACACCGACGGCGCATTGCTCGCATCGAGTTGCACGCATCGGCTCGAGAGTTCCTCGAGCGTCAGGCCGTTGCGCTTGCGCAGCGTGCGCAGCTTGGAGCCGAGAAAGTGGCCTTGTCGCAGCAGTCCACTCATGGGTGAAATTCCTTTTGTGAAATTTCGACTGTATAAATTCTTTCACTAGTAGGGCGAAAGTTCAAACCGCCGCGTCGCGAGGCAGCGCTCGACCGCGGAGCCGTAGTGCGCCGTCGGGTAGAATTCCGAGCCATGCCGTCCGCTGCCGCATTGTTCGACGCAGGCTGCCGCAAATGCCCGCGGCTGGCCGAATTCCGCGAGGACTCCGGAAAGCGCCACCCCGGTTATCACGCGGCCCCGGTACCGGCTTTCGGCGATGCAGACCCACGCTGGCTGATCGTCGGTCTCGCGCCCGGCATGCACGGCGCCAACCGCACGGGGCGTCCGTTCACGGGCGACCACGCGGGCATCGTGCTCTATCAGACGCTGCACGCGATCGGTGCCGCGTCGCGACCCGAATCGCTCGCGCGTGACGACGGGCTGCAGCTCGCGGGCGTGCGCATCACCAATGCGGTGAAGTGTCTGCCGCCCGAGAACAAGCCGACGCCCGCCGAAGCGCGCGCCTGCAACGGTTTTTTGCGCGCAGAGCTTGCGGCACATCGTCGACTGCGCGTGCTGGTCGCCTTGGGGCGAATCGCCCACGATGCCATCCTCGATGCCACTCTCACGGCGCGCAGCGCGCTGCGCTTTGCGCACGGCGCCGAGCATCGTCTTGCGGACGGGCGTTGGCTGGTCGATTCCTATCATTGCAGTCGTTACAACACGCAGACCCGCCGCTTAACGGCCGAGATGTTCCACGCTGTGCTGGCGCGAGCCCAGCAGCTTGCGGCCTGATGGGCGCCGGCTTCGATGCCAAAGAATTCGTCGGCAGCTTGCCGCGTCGACCTGGCGTATATCGCATGTTCGCCGCCGATGGCTCGTTGCTCTACGTAGGCAAGGCGAAGAGCCTGCGCGACCGCGTCGGCAGTTATTTTTTGCCTTCGAACGTCATCCCGAAAGTGCAGGCGCTCGTTGCGCAGATCACCGCGATGGAGGTGACGGTGACGCGCTCCGAGACCGAAGCGTTGCTGCTCGAGCACAATCTGATCAAGGCGCTGCACCCGAAGTACAACGTGGTGCTGCGCGACGACAAGAGCTTTCCGTATCTTTGGTTGTCGGGTGGTCACGACTTCCCGCGTTTGGCGGTGTATCGCGGCAGTCGGAATTTGCCCGGGCGCTTCTTTGGCCCCTATCCGAACGCCGGTGCGGTAAGCGAGTCGCTGCACTATCTGCAAAAGATTTTCCGCCTGCGCAATTGTCGCGACACCTATTTCGCCAATCGCAGCCGACCCTGTCTGCAGCACCAGATCGGACGTTGTTCGGCACCTTGTGTGGGGCTGGTCTCGCAAGCCGAGTACGCGCGCGACGTCGAGTCGGCCGTGCAGGTGCTCGAGGGTCGCAACGACGAGGTACAGCAGCGACTTGCGCAACGCATGGAAGAGGCCTCGACTCGACTCGAATTCGAGCGCGCCGCGGCCTTGCGCGATCAGATCGGCGCACTCAAGGAATTGCAGGCGCAGCAGGTGGTGGCGGCCGATGACGAGCGCGACGCCGACGTGTTCGCCATTGCGGGCGATGCGCTCGGCTACGCCGTCAGCGTCATGCCGGTGCGTGGCGGACGGAGTCTCGGCACCAGTGGCTTTTATCCCAAGGCGGCTTTCGCCGAGCCGGCC
>RGYP01000186.1 GCA_010031985.1 Gammaproteobacteria bacterium | reverse complement strand
GGGTTTCGCGATCGACGCGCTCTGCGGCACGCAGCCACCCCTCGAGCCCGAGAAGCTCGCCGGCAGCATCGAGGGCTTCATCGGCTACGCGCAGGTGCCACTCGGCGTCGCAGGCCCGATCCAAATCCGCGGTCTGCACGCGCTCGGCGATTTCATGGTGCCGCTTGCAACGACCGAGGGCACGCTGGTCGCCTCGTTCCAGCACGCTTTCAACGTCATCAACCGGTGTGGCGGCGCCAACGCGGCCTGCAGCCGGCAGCTCGTCGGTCGGGCACCGTGCTTCGAATTCGCCGACCTGCCAACCGCCATCAAGGTCGCCGATTGGCTGCCCTCGCAGTTTGCCGCGATGCAGCAGGCCGCAGCCTCGACCTCACGCTATTGCCGACTGCAGGATCAAAAAATTTCGGTGCTCGGCAATACGGTTTATTTGATGCTCGAGTACTCGACCGGCGACGCCGCAGGTCAAAATATGGTGACGCTCGCCACGCGCGCGGTCTGTCAATTGTTGTTGCCATCGATGCCGGCACAGCCAGTCAGTTGGCTGCTCGAATCCGCGCTCTCGGGCGACAAGCGCTCCTCGGCGCAGGCTTTTCTCGGAGCACGCGGCCGCAACGCCTCGGCCGAGATCATCATCCCTTCGCGGACCGTAAGCCGTTACTGGCGCGCCGACCCGGCTGCGCTGGCGCGCTGTTGGGATCAGGCGATCGCCGGCGCTGCACAGACGGGTGCCGTCGGCCTGCAAGGGAACGTCGCCAACGGCCTCGCCGCGCTTTTCATTGCTTGTGGTCAGGACGTGGCCTGCGTCTCCGAGGCGACCACCTCCATCACCCGGTTCGAAGTCACCGCTGCGGGCGATCTCTACACCTCCGTGACGCTGCCCAACCTCATCATCGGTACGGTGGGCGGCGGCACCTTCCTGCCCACCGCGCGCGATTGCCTCGCCATGCTCGGCTGTCGTGGCGAAGGCAGTGCACCGAAATTCGCGGAAATTTGCGCCGTCGTCGCGCTCGCCGGCGAACTCTCGCTGATCGGCGCCATGGCGAGCGGCGCCTTCGCCGATGCGCACGCGAGTGGCGGACGCAAGGGCCGCGGCACCGGCGAAACCTGACACCCGGGCTTCGTGATCGGATCAGTGCGTGTCAAAGAATTCGAGCGATAACCCTTCGAGCGGCAACCCCGTGAGCACCGTCTCGGCAGCCCGTGCCCGCAAACCGCTACGTCGCTTCGTCCTGCACAAGCTGCTGCCCCCGATCGGCTGGCGTATGTACCGAGCGCTCGGTCGCTCGTGGCATTACGACGAACACGACGTCTCGATCCTGCGCGAACTGATCGCCGCAAAACGACCGGTGGTCGGCGCGTTCTATCATTCGCGCACCTTCGCGCTGCTGCATTACTTCAGTCTGCCTCAACAAGGCCGCTGGATCTTGATGTGCTCGCAGAGTCGCGATGGCGAGGCCATGGCCCGAATCGAAGAGGGCTTGGGATTTCGCGTCGCGCGCGGCTCCTCGGGCAAAGGCGGCGCGCGGGCGCTGGTCGAAATGATCAAGGCTCAGCGCGAGGATCGGGGACTCAATTCCTGTCTCGCGATCGACGGTTCGCGCGGGCCGCGCGGCGTGGCGCAACTCGGCACCATCACGCTGGCGCAAAAAACCGGCAGCCTGCTGCTGCCCGTGGCCGCGTCGGCCTTGCCGAGCTGGCGCTGGAACGCATCCTGGGATCGAACCATCATCCCGCGACCCGGTGCGACGGTCAGCGTACGCATAGGCGAGCCCATCGAAGTGCCAGCCAAACTCGATGACATCGCTCTCGAGGCCATGCGCCAGCGCCTCGAGAACACCATGTTCACCCTGCACAGCGAACTCGACGCACGAACCGGTTACCGCGATACGGAACCGCTCCGGCTCGCCGCGGTCTGAGCGCACTATCGATTCCGCAACATCCAGTCCTCAAAATATTCATGAAGATCAATCCATGCACAAAATTCTCTCGTTGGTCATGAGCACCGTACTCGTCACTGCGGCCACCGCCGCCACGCCCACCAACCCGCTGCTCGATCCGTGGGCTGGTCCCTACGGTGGCGTACCGCCGTTCGACAAGGCCTCGCCCGCCCTGCTTGCTCCGGCGCTCGAAGCAGGCATGACCGCACACCTCGCCGAGCTCGATCGCATCGCCAACGATCCGGCACCGGCGACCTTCGCCAATACGATCGCCGCGATGGAGCGTTCGGGTCGCGCCCTCGATCGGGCGAGCACCGTCTATTACATCTTCGGCTCGACCTTGAGCGACGATGCCGTGCAACAAGTCGAGCGCGATATCGAACCCAAGATGGCTGCCTTTCGCGATAGCATCACCCAGAACGAAAAATTGTTTCGCCGCATCGCCGCGGTCTACGAAACGCGCGAAAAATCCGGCCTCACCGCCGAAGAGCAACGACTGACCTGGCTCACGTACACCAACTTCGTGCGCGCAGGCGCGAAGCTCGATGTCGCCGCCAAAAAACGTCTCGCCGAAATCAACCAGTCGCTTGCCGGGCTCTTCACGCAGTTCAGCCAAAATTTGTTGGCCGACGAAAGCGAGCGCTACACGGTGCTCGAATCCGAGGCCGAGCTTGCAGGGCTACCCGAATCGCTGCGTGCAGGCTTCGCGGCCGATGCCGAGCGACGCGGTCAAAAAGGCAAGTGGATCATCGCCAATACGCGTTCGTCGGTAGAACCGTTTCTGACGTACTCCACGCGTCGCGACCTGCGCGAAAAAGTCTGGCGCGTGTTCGTGAATCGTGGCGACAACGGCGACGCACGCGACAACAACGCCATCATCGGTCAAATCTTGCAATTGCGCGCCGAGCGTGCACGGCTGCTGGGTTTCGCCACGCACGCGCACTGGCGACTCGAAAATTCCATGGCACGTACACCCGAGCGTGCGATGCAACTGATGGAAGCGGTCTGGAAGCCCGCCGTCGCCAGAGTCGCCGAAGAAGTCGCCGACATGCAGAAAATCGCCGACGCCGACGGTGGCGGCATCCGGATCGAGCCTTGGGACTACCGCTACTACGCCGAGAAAGTCCGCAAGGCCAAGTACGACCTCGATACCAACGAGCTCAAGCCTTACTTGCAACTCGAAAAGTTGCGCGAGGGGATGTTCTTCGTCGCGGGCGAACTCTTCGGTCTGCGCTTCACGGAAGTCGCCGCGGGCAGCGTGCCGGTGTACCACCCCGACGTGCGCGTGTGGCGCGTCGATGACAAGGCGGGCAACCTGGTCGGTCTCTGGTACTTCGACCCCTACGCGCGCGTTGGCAAACAATCGGGCGCATGGATGAACGCCTACCGCAACCAGGAGCGCTTCGATGGCGAGGTGAAGACCATCGTCTCGAACAATTCCAACTTCGTGAAAGGCAAGCCGGGCGAACCCGTACTGATCAGCTGGGACGATGCCGTGACGCTATTCCATGAGTTCGGTCACGCGCTCCACGGCCTCGCTTCCAACGTCAACTATCCGAGCGTCTCCGGTACCAACGTGGCCCGCGATTACGTCGAATTCCCCTCGCAACTCCTCGAGCACTGGCTGCCGATCAAAGAAGTACTCGATCGCTTTGCCGTCCATTACCAGACCGGCAAACCGATTCCCGCGGAACTGCTCGCCAAAGTCGAGAAAGCCAAAACCTTCAACCAGGGCTTTGCGACGGTGGAGTATTTGGCCGCCGCTCTCGTCGACATGAAGTTGCACCTCGCTGCGAAGCCGGACTCGAGAATCGACCCGGATGCCTTCGAGCGCGAGACGCTGCAGGCGCTCGGCATGCCGCGCGAGATCGTCATGCGTCACCGCACTCCCCAGTTCGGTCACATATTTTCGGGAGACGGCTACTCGGCAGGCTACTACAGCTATCTTTGGGCAGACACCCTGACTGCCGATGCCTGGGAAGCGTTCACCGAAGGCAAGGGCGCCTGGGATCGCGGCGTCGCAACGCGCTTGCGCAACAACGTTTTCTCGGTCGGCAACACCATCGATCCGGCCGATGCGTACCGGGCCTTCCGCGGTCGTGACCCGCAAATCGAGGCCTTGATGCGCAAACGAGGCTTCATGCCCGCCGCCCACAAAGGCGACCATCAAAAAGTCGGCAATCAATGAAAACTGTGTAATGTGGGTGAACTAAGTGTCAAAACGCACCGAAATACTGTAGGCAAACCGATTTTTTGTCTTTAGAATCGCCCCTCGTCAAAAGTCACTCACCCAAAATATTTCTTATGGCCAAAAAAACCGCACGTTCCGCTAAAAAGTCCCGCCGCAATGTGTCCCCCTGGACACCGGCTGATGAGAAGAAGCTGAAGAAGCTCGCGGGCAAGATGTCCACCGACAAGGTTGCCAAGGCACTCGGCCGTTCCGTGGCCGCAGTTACCTTCAAGGCGTTCTCGATGCGCGTTTCGCTGCGTCTGCC
>RGYP01000185.1 GCA_010031985.1 Gammaproteobacteria bacterium | reverse complement strand
GTCTTGCAGCGCGTTGCGCATGATCTTGTGGTAGTCGCGTGCCAGCGCATAGCGCGAGACGTAGCCGAGTTCTCCCCGTGCCAGCACGGAGTCGGCGGGTGCGGCGTCGGTGGGCCAGTAATCGAGTCGCACGCTGATCGCACAAACCGTCCCGGGCCACAGCTCCGCAGGACGCGAGCGGCGCGTGCCGTGGCGGGTCATGTAGTGCATCTCGCCGTGGCGTCCGGCCTCGAGCCAGCGCAGCAGATGGTGTTCGTCTTCGGCGAGTTCGAGATGCGCGACTCCGAGTGCCGAAAACCCGAGTTCCGCGGCGAGTGAGTCGAGTTCGCGCCGCAAGGCACGCAGGTCTGCGCTCGGCATGTCGCGAGTATATCGGGGCCCGTATACTCCCCGCGCCATCCGACAGGGCAGCGATGAACGGACTCTATTCCACAGACGCGGTGCGCGCTTTCGATGCGGCCGCGATCGACTCGGGCATTCGCGGCTACGAGCTCATGACCCGTGCGGCCGCCGCGGCGCTGCGCGCCTTGCGCGCGCATTGGCCGGTCGCGCGCGATCTTCTGGTGTTCTGCGGTACCGGTAACAACGGCGGTGACGGCTACGTGCTCGCACGCCTCGCCAAAAGCGCGGGGTTGTCGCCGCGCGTCGTGGCCTTTGTCGGCCGCGAGGGGCTCAAGGGTGATGCCGTGCGAGCCGCGGACGAGTGCATCGCTGCGGGAGTGCCGGTGCTCGCCCATGCCACGCAGGAACTCGCGAGCCGCTTGGCGCGCAGCGACGTCATCGTCGATGCGCTGCTCGGCATCGGACTCAATACCGACGTACGCGCGGAGATGGCGCAACTGATTGACGCCATCAATGCATCGGGGCGTCCCGTGCTGTCCATCGACATCCCCTCGGGTCTTTGTGGCGATAGCGGTGCGGTGCGCGGTACGGCGATCGTCGCCGATCTCACCGTGTCCTTCATCGCGCGCAAGCAGGGGCTGTGGTTGCGCGAAGGTCCGCGGCATGGCGGCCGCATCTGCTTCGACTCTTTGGGGGTCAGCGAAAAAATCACCGCTCGCACTACGCATTCGCCGCGCGCGCGGTTGCTCGATCCGTCGATGCTGGGCGCAGCGCTGCGAACTCGCCCGCACGATGCGCACAAAGGCAGCGCAGGACATGTCGTCGTGGTGGGTGGAGGCGAGGGCATGCCGGGTGCGGCGCGGCTCACGGGTGTGGCAGCGCTGCGGGCGGGTGCGGGTCGCGTGACCGTTCTCACGGCTCCGAATTCGGTGGCGGCCGTGGCCGCGGGTTGTGCCGAGCTCATGGTGCGCGGCATCGATACCGACCAACGGGGTGGCGAGACACTCCTCGAAATCTTTGAGGCGGCCGATGCGGTGGCGGTCGGACCGGGCCTCGGGCGCACGCCTTGGGGGCGCGCCGTGTTTTCACAGGTTTGTGCGTTGCTGACGCGCCGGGACTTGCCATCGGTGCTCGATGCCGATGCGCTCAATCTGCTCGCCGAGTCGCGGGCGACGCCGGCGCGCAGTGTGCTGACGCCGCATCCTGGTGAGGCGGCGCGCCTCCTCGGTATTTCCGCGGGCGATGTGCAGCAGGACCGTCTGACCGCGTTGCGTTCGCTAGAGGCGGCTTATCCGGCGACCATCGTCCTCAAGGGCGCAGGTACGCTGATATCGGATCGTGTGCCTTGGCTTTGTCCCTACGGCAACCCGGCGATGGCGGCGCCCGGCATGGGTGACGTACTCAGCGGCGTCATCGCGGCGCTGCTCGGTCAAAGAATCCAAGGCCAAAGAATCCAGGGCCAAAGAATGACGGTTTCACTCGCCGCGCGGGTCGGCGTACTTTGGCACGCCCTGGCGGGCGATCTCATCGCCAGTAAGTCCGCCGCCGGTGTATGGATCGCGGGTGAGGGCGGCAGGGCCCGCCACGACCGTGGCCTGCTGGCGAGCGAACTGGCCGCGGCGTTGCCTGCAGCGCTGGCGGCGTCCGCCGTGTCGGCGTCGCCTGCGGGCTTGGCGACATGAGCGATACCGCTTCACCGACCGTGATGCCGCATCGCACCGTGACCTCGCTGGGCGATGCGCAGACCCAGCGCATCGGTGCTGCGCTCGCGCGCGGTCTGCCGACCGATCCGCCCTCGCGTGCCTTGCGGGTTTACCTGCAGGGCGAATTGGGCGCGGGCAAAACCACTTTGGTGCGTGGCTTGCTGCGCGCCCTCGGGGTGACGGGGTCCGTGAAAAGTCCGAGCTACAGCCTGCTCGAGAGTTACGCGTGCCCCCCGTGGCGCGTGCTCCATCTCGACTTCTACAGGCTATCGGACCCGCAGGAGGTCTTGGCTCTCGGGCTTGCCGACCACGACGAGCGGCATACGTTGTGGCTCGTCGAGTGGCCTGAAAGGGGCGAGTCGATGCTGCCGGCCGCCGATCTCATCGTGCGCCTGAGCGGTGCCGCGAGCGCGCATCGTCTTGCTTTCGAGGCGCACGGCTCGGTCGGCGAGAGTTGGCTCCGCAGGGTCTCGCAAGAACCCGAATTTTCGGACGCAGAGCATTGATTTTGGTTGAAATATTCCATGTGGAGCGCGTACATTTCCGCTCCATGGTCGGTCGACTTTTGTGTGGGCTGTTGCTCGCCGTGGTGGCGACGGTCGCGCCTGCGCGTGCGGCGCAGAACGAGTTGCTGTCGGTCCACCTGACGCCACCGCCGCCCGGCGGCGACGCACCCGCACAGGTCGAGATCGTGATGGCCACCGAGGCGCTGCCCCGCCACCTCGAACTGAAGCGACCGCACCGCTTCGTGCTCGACTTGCCGGCGACGCGCGCGCGGCCCGCGAAGTCGCTGCCCAAGAGTCTTGGCACCCTGATCACGGCGGTGCGCTCCGGTCCGCAGGCCAACGGTGATCTGCGATTGGTTTTCGAGATGCCCGCCGGTGCCGCCGTCAATTGGACGCCGCCCACGGCGCCCGCCAAGCGTTTCAGCTTCTTGGTATGGCCCTCCGCAGCGGCGGCCACGGCGACGGCCGTGGCGACGGCCGTGGTGGCGAGCCCCGCGCCGACCACGCCGGCGGTCGTGCTGGCGCCGGTCAAGACCGAACACGAGCCGGCCGAGGGGCGCGAGGTGGTGGTCGCGATCGATGCCGGCCACGGTGGCCAGGATCCGGGCGCGATCGGTCGCGGGGGCTTGCGCGAGAAAGACGTGGTGCTCGACATCGCGCGCGAGCTTGCCGCGCGTATCAATCGCGAGCCCGGCATGCGTGCCTTCCTGACGCGCGACGGCGACTACTTTCTCACGCTGCGCCAAAGAATTCGGCGGGCGCGCGACGCCGGTGCGCAGCTCTTCGTGTCGGTCCATGCCGATTCGGTACGCGACCCGCGGGTCTCGGGCTCTTCGGTCTACGTGCTCTCGCTCAAGGGGGCGACGGACGAGCAGGCGAGGATGCTCGCCGATCGCGAAAACGCCGCCGATCTTGCAGGTGGAGTCTCGATCGACGACAAAGATCCGGTGATCGCTTCGGTGTTGGTGGATCTTGCGCAAGCGGCGCAGATCGACCAGAGCACGGTGGCTGCAGAGCGCGTGTTGCGCTCGCTCGGCCGCGTCAACGACGTGCGCAAGCCGAAAGTGCAGCAGGCGGGTTTCGTGGTCCTCAAAAGTCCTGACATTCCCTCGATGCTGGTCGAGACGGCCTTCATCTCGAGCCCCGCCGATGAGCGTCTGCTCGGCAAGCCCGAGCGACGCGAGGAACTCGCCGAAGCCATTTTCGACGGCGTTCGCCAATATTTCGTCGACCATCCGCCGGACGGCTCGCGCTTCGCCAAAGAGCGCGACGCCAACCGTCAACGCGACGCCGATCGTCGGGTCGTCGCGACGGTCGACGAGACGGGCGAGTCGGCTCGCTCCGGCAAGCTTTAAGCACCGTCGTGCCCATCCGTCAGTTGCCGAGTGCGCTCGTCGACCAGATCGCCGCCGGCGAGGTCGTGGAGCGTCCGGCGTCGCTCATCAAAGAATTGGTCGAAAATGCACTCGATGCGGGTGCCGGGGCGATCGACGTCGACGTCGAGGCGGGCGGCGCACGACTCGTACGCGTGCTCGATGACGGTCACGGCATCGACGCCGCCGAACTGCCGCTCGCCGTGCAGCGTCACGCGACCAGTAAAATCAGTTCGCTCGAGGATCTTGCCGCCATTCGCTCTCTGGGATTTCGTGGCGAAGCGCTGCCCTCGATCGGGTCGGTGTCGCGCTTGCGGATCGCCTCGCGCGCGCAGGGGGCAGCGCAGGGCGCCGAGATTCGTGTCGAAGGGGGCGAGCTCTCGGTGGTGTCACCCTCGCCGCAACCTCGCGGGACGCTGGTCGAAGTGCGCGATCTTTTCTACAACGTGCCCGCCCGACGCAAGTTCCTGCGTACCGAGAGCACCGAGCTCGGGCATGTCGCAAGGCTCGTCGAGCGCTTTGCACTCGCGCGATTCGACGTCGCTTT
>RGYP01000184.1 GCA_010031985.1 Gammaproteobacteria bacterium | reverse complement strand
CGGTGCTGCAGGTGCCAAGTGACGGCGCGTGCCAGCACGGCGCACTCGATGTCGCGACCGATCTGCTCGAGTGCCTCGGGCGAGTGCGCGTGGGTCACGCGCTCCACCGCCTGTTCGATGATCGGCCCCTCATCGAGATCTTCAGTGACGTAGTGGGCGGTCGCGCCGATGATCTTCACGCCGCGCTCGTGCGCCTGCAGATAAGGCTTGGCGCCCTTGAAGCCCGGCAAAAACGAATGATGGATATTGATGCAGCGCCCGGCGAGCGCAGCACAAGTCCCGGTCGAGAGGATCTGCATGTAACGCGCCAGCACCAAGAGGTCGGCTCGGGTTTCTTTGACCAGCCCCAGAAGCTTTGCCTCTTGCGCAGCCTTGATGCTCGCGTTCACGGGCAGATGGTGAAAGGGCAGACCATTCCACTCGACGAAGCTGCGGAAGTCTTCGTGATTGGAGACCACGGCCACGATTTCACCCGGCAGCTGTCCGGCCTTCCAGCGGTGCATCAGATCGTACAAGCAGTGGCCGTATTTGGAGACCGCAATGATCAGCCGCGGTCGCACGGCGAGGTCATGCAGTTGCCACTCCATGCCGAACCGCTTGGCGATCTCCGCAAACCCGTGCTGCAAGGACTCGAGTCCCGGAAAGCGCACGCCGTCCGGCTTGAAGACGACCCGCATGTAAAACGCCGAGGTCGGCATCTCGTTGAACTGATGCGATTCGGTGATCGATGCGTCGTGCTGCGCCAAAAAACCGGCGACGGCGGCAACGATTCCCTTGGCGTCGGGACAGCGAAGAATCAAAGCGAAAGACGGAGTCATCGAAGTTCTCTCGTGAGGGGTTGTGGCTGAACGGTCACTTGCGATCGACGATTGGCACGATCAGCCGGAGAGTCCTGCCGCGATCACGGTCTTGGCCTCGGCTCCTGCGACTTCGCGCACGAGTTTCGGCACCAGATATCCGGGCAGCTGTTGCGCCATCGTTTCGATGAGCGCTTTTCCGGTTGAATCGGCAACCTCGAAATGCGCGCTACCGCGAACGCGATCGAGCAAATGCAGGTAATAGGGTAGCACGCCATGTCGATGCAGCCGACGCGAGAGCTCGGCAAGAGTCGGCGCGTCATCGTTCACGCCGCGCAGCAAGGTACTTTGGTTCAGCAGCAGTGCACCGGTTCCGCGCAGCCGCTCGAGCGCATCGATCGCCTCTGCAGCGATTTCATTGGGATGATTCACGTGCAGCACGATGGTCACGCGCCATCGAAGGGCGCGTATCCACTCGATGAATCCCTGATCGATTCGCGAGGGCAGCACGACGGCGTTGCGCGTGTGTAGACGCAGAGATTCCAGATGCGTGACGTGCTCGAGGGCGCTCGACAGCGCGCGCAGCCGCGCGTTGCCCACCGACAGCGGATCACCGCCACTTAGAATGAGTTCGGTGATCGATCGATCCGCTGCCAGCGCCGAAACCGCCTCGTTCCAGCGACCGGTTTCACCTTGCTGCTCATCGTACGGAAACTCGCGCCTGAAGCAGTAACGACAATGCAGCGCGCAGGCCTCGGTCGCGATCAGCAGGGCGCGGCTCGAATACTTGCGCAGCAGGCCAGGCGCCAACCGAAAAGCGGTCTCCTGGTTCGGGTCGGTAACGAACCCCGTGACGTCATCGAGTTCTGCGGCGAGTGGCAGCACCTGTCGCAGCAGCGGATCGGTGGCATCGCCGTGGCGCATCCGCGCGATGAAGCTGCGCGGTACCCGCAGGGGAAAGAGTGCGGCCGCCGCACGCGCGGCCGCGAGCCACTCGTCGCCGAGGCCGAGCATGCCGAGGAGTTCCGCCGGGTCCGTGACGGCCTCGGCGAAGTCTCTTTGCCAGGAGCTAAGTGGTATCGGGTGGCGGGTGGGGGAGGTTGCCGTTATCATACGCGGCCTTTTGAGCCCGGCTATTCTGGGGCTCGCACTCGACGAACGCAAAGCGGAACGAGCATATGGCCAGCTACAACACCAGCGAATTCAAATCCGGGCTCAAGATCCTCATCGACGGCGATCCCTACGTCATCGTCGAGAACGAGATGGTGAAGCCTGGCAAGGGTCAGGCCTTCAACCGAGTTCGGGTGCGCAACTTGCGAACCGGACGCACCGTCGAAAAAACCTGGAAGTCGGGCGACTCGGTCGAAGCTGCCGACGTCATGGACGTCGACATGCAGTACCTCTACCAAGACGGTGACTTTTTCCATTTCATGGTTCCCGACAACTTCGAGCAACACACGGCCAGCAAAGAGTCCGTGGGTGAGGGTGCGCAGTGGTTGAAGGACGGTATCACCTGCATCGTCACGCTCTGGAACGGCGTGCCGCTCGTGGTGACACCGCCGCCGCACATCGAGGCGAAAATCGTCGAGACTGACCCCGGCGTTCGCGGTGATACCGCGACCGGCGGCCAGAAGCCCGCCAAACTCGAAACCGGTGCCGTGGTGCGCGTGCCGCTCTTCATCAACGAAGGCGAGATCATCAAGGTCGACACTCGCACGGGCGAGTACATCTCGCGCGCGAAACAATAAGAGCGCCTCAGCGCCGCGCCAAGTTTCCGGCGCGCTGCTCGAAGTTCCAGGCATGCTCGACGATGGTGTCGAGCGCAGGGAACTGCGGCTTCCACCCCAATCTTGCGCGTGCTGCGCCCGAATCTGCCACCAGACGTGGCGGATCGCCGGATCGACGCGCCTCGTGCTTCACGACGAAGTCCCGTCCGGTGACTTGGCGCACGGTGTCGATCACCTGCAGCACCGAGAATCCGTCACCGTTGCCGAGGTTGTATTGCGCGCTCGCCTCGCCTGCCATCAAAGATTGCAGCGCAAGCCAGTGGGCTTCGCAGAGATCAGCCACGTGCACGTAGTCGCGGATGCAGGTGCCGTCCGGCGTGTCGTAATCGGTGCCGAAGACGGCGATCGAGGGTCTGCGTCCCGAAGCCGCCTGCAACGTGAGCGGAATCAGATGGCTCTCGGGATCGTGCCGTTCGCCGAGGACGCCGGTCGGATCTGCGCCAGCGGCGTTGAAATAACGCAGACATACGGCGCGCAAGCCATGCGCGTGATCGAGGTCTGCGAGCACTTGCTCGATCATGTTCTTGGTGCGGCCGTAGGGATTGATCGGTGCGCGCGGATGATGCTCGTCGATCGGCGTGTACTCGGGCTTGCCGAAGATGGCGGCAGTCGAAGAAAAGATGAAGCGCTCCACTTTGGCAGCGATCATGGCCTCTAGCAGGGTCAAAGTATGAGCGACGTTGTTGCGGTAATACTTGGCGGGTTGCCGTACCGACTCGCCGACCTCGATGTGCGAGGCAAAATGCATGACGGCATCGAAGCGACGACTCGCAAAAAGACGCTCGAGCAAGCCGCGATCGGCGATGTCGCCGTGCACGAATTCGCCGCCAAGCACGGCATCGCGATGTCCACTGACGAGATTGTCGAGCGTGACGACTTCGGCGCCGGCGGCGCCAAGGCGTTTGACCATGTGCGAGCCGATGTAGCCCGCACCCCCGACGACCAGAATGTTCAGCGCCATGAGGTCGAAGATACCAGTACCTCGACCACTCTCTCGAGACCCTCACGGTCGAGTTCGTCGAAGCGCGCGAGTACGGGGCTGTCGAGATCGAGTACACCGAGCAGTGATCCCTTGCGCGGCCCCTCGTTCACGATCATCGGCACCACGATTTCCGAGTTCGACGCAGAATCGCAGGCGATATGCCCCGGGAACTCGTGCACGTTGGCCACCACGGTCGTGACCCGACGAGCGGCGGTCGTCCCGCATACCCCGCGACCGAGCGCGATGCGCACGCAGGCCGGCTTGCCCTGAAAGGGCCCGAGAACAAGCTCTTCTGTCGCCGCGTTGTCGTTTACTGCGTTGTCGTTCATCGCAGCGTTGTCGTTACGGGTCAGCAGGTAAAAGCCCGCCCAGTTGAGCTCGGGCAAATTGGCGTAGAGCAGCGCCGCGGTATTGGCGAGGTTGGCGATCGGGTCACGCTCGCCGGCGAGCAGGGCGCGCAGCGTCTCCTGCAGTTCGCGGTAGCCGCGCGCTTTCGCCGCCGCATCGTGGCCGAAGTCGATCGTTTCGAATGTCGCGGTCATGAAACCTCTCAGGCGATCTCGATCGGGAAGGGTTTTTTCCTAGCGTAGGGCCGATCACCACCCCCATCAGAAAATCGAGCAGCGCGTCACGACCGAGTTCCGCCGCAGCCCCGCGATCGAGGCCGTGGTCGATTGCCAGCTTCACCAGTGCAGTCAAAGAAATGCTCAATGGATCAATACCGAGCACCTGCTCAAAAGCCTCGCGATAGCGGATTTTGCGCAAGCTTCTGCCATCGTATCCCGCGGCCTTGGCTAGTCTGTCGAGCAGCGCCGAGACCTCGTCGATCAGCGGGTCGAAACCCAATCCACCGCGGTACCACTCCAAAAGGGTGAATTCCGGGTTGTGCAGCCGACCACGCTCGTCGCCGCGGACGACGCGACAGAGCTGGTAG
>RGYP01000183.1 GCA_010031985.1 Gammaproteobacteria bacterium | reverse complement strand
TCCGTCCACATCGACGCTTCGACACCATCGCTATCCCAGTAATAATCTTTGGCACGTAGCCAGACCTGACTCTGATTTCCGTAGGGCATCTGCGATATTGCATCCGCTTGCGGCCCCGACAATCTCGGGGTGATCGAAATTCTTCGCAGCATCGTGTTAGGCACGGCAGAAATCACTCTCGAGGCTTGCCAGCGGCTGCCATCGGCACACCGGACATCACAATGATGTTTTCCGATGTCGATCGACACCACGCGCGCCCCTAACCGCACTCGTTCGCCAAGACTGGCCGCCATCGCCTCCGTAAGCTTGGAGGTGCCACCGACGACGTGGAAGGACGTGAGGGCAGCGCGCTCGTAGGCATCTTTACCCTTGAGGTCTTCGGCGCTCTCTCGAGTGCGTAACTCCATTTTCAAGCGCGTAGCCTCTTGGAACATCCTTAATACGCTGACGAGTTCCAGATCAGGCGCGCCAAGAGAGTCGTTGATGATCTGCGTGGCAAATGGCGAGGCGCCCTGTCTCGCGAGCCAAGTCTTGAGAGAGAAGTCGTGCTGAATAGCCACTTCGGATAGCAAAGAGTGAAAATCGGCAAAAGGGTTTCTTTGCTCGACGTAGAATGCAGAAAGTGCATGTGGCGGAACGTTTCGCTCCAACCCAGATAAACGATTTAAAGGAGAGGTTGCCCAATCTTTGGCGGCGATGAGCGTATCACCGAGCACGAAAGAGTACGGTGCATTGATATGGGCACCGGGGGCCAGCGAGACTTTCAAACGACGGGCCGTATCGAGAATACGTGCGTATTGACGGCCGATCTGCGCTGCGCCGAGCTCGATTCGCGGATCGAACTCGTAGGCCGTATGTGATCGGCCACCGACACGATTTGCCGCCTCGAGGACCCTCACCGACATACCCGCTTCAACCAACTGGCGAGCGGCATGCAAGCCCGCAAATCCGCTGCCGATAACGAGGACGTCGACTTGCTCTTTTCGAGTTTTGGCGGCACCGATGGTCGAAGCGACTGCGGCCGCGATCCCTCCGAAGAGCGCTCTTCGTCGGTTGATTTTTAATATCGACATCTTTAGGCGATCCGGATCTATCCGCGCTAGCGACTGAAAGGCTCGCGGGCTGCGGTCCTGACGATCATGTCATATCTTTCTGTACTCACAGCGGCGCGGTAATCGTGCAGCATCTCGACCGCCGCGTCGACGATTACACGCTGACGACGACGCAGTTCACCGACTGGCAAACCGACGGCTATCGCGCTGGGTCGCGAGGGGGTACCGCCTAGCGGGATGGGCCAAGCGAGCAGTCCCCAGCCGTCCGATCGCAGATTGAATCCCTCGGCGTAACCGCGCTGGACGACTTGAGCGATGGCACCCTGCACTTCGCGTAAGGTTCTAAAACGCCGGCCCAGCGGAACCCGGTGACGGCGCGCCTGAACGAAAAGACGCTTTATCTCTTCTTGTGGCTGCGAACTCGCAAGCGCGAGTCCTGGCGTAGAGAAAGGTTCGCGAATCTCACCGGGAGCGTGGGAGCTTTCGCCACGTATTTTGCCGACCAGCATTGCGGAGAGGTGTATTTGTACCCCACTGCGGATCCAGACGCTTACCGTACCGCCGGTTAGGTCACGCAGCGCTTTCATCAAACCGAGCAGCGCGGGTGAATGGCCGCCAGCCTGTGCCAAGCGGCTCGCGAGCTCCACCAGCAGCGGCGTCACAATGTACGTGGCGGTGTATGGATCGCGTGCCAGATAACCGAGCTCGCAAATCTTGCCGAGCAGACGATGCGTGCTCGAGGGCGGAGCCCCTGTTGCTCTCGACAAATACAGGTTAGAGACGGGTTGCGGCGCGACGCTTAGTTGGTCGAGAACCGCGAATAGCCGTGTGACCGCACGAGACTGTTCCTCAGATCCGTTGTATCGCGGCAACGCAGCGCTCTCCTCGATTCCAATATTGGAATATAGTGAATGATACAAATCGATCATCGCAAGCCTCAAGAGCCGCTACCGCTGGACTGGTGCTAATTTCGCGATCGAGATCGCCTTAACCATGCCACACGAGTTTTCTCGGGAGGTTCACTCGATCATGTCTAACAAAAAAATTCTGGTTTCCCTGGCAGTTGCGGTGTCGCTAAGCTCTTCATTAGCCGGTGCACAGACTCGCGCGGCGTCGAGCACCGAGGCAGTCGGGCTCGAAGAAGTCGTCGTCACGGCGCGCAAGCGCGAGGAAACCTTGATCGAAACGCCGGTGTCGGTATCTGTACTCACCGGTGCAGACATCGACGCGAAGGGTGTCCGCGATCTCTACGACGTCGCACTGTTCACGCCCGGTCTCACTTATTTCGACGCACTGCAGAATCAGCTCGGCACGCCGGTGATTCGCGGTATTTCGCAAACCAACCTAAACAGTCCGGACCGCAATGTGGCGGTGTTCTACGGTGGCGTGTATCTCTCCAATCTGAGCGCCACCAATCTCGAGTTGCTTGATCTTGAGCGTATCGAGGTCGTCAAAGGCCCGCAGTCGGCACTCTATGGTCGCAACGCATTCAATGGCGCGATCAACTACGTACCTGCGTCCCCCACATACGAGTTCACCGGCAAGGTGGTCGCGACCCTAGGTAGTGACAATCGTCAAGAAGCGCGCGTCGTACTCTCGGGTCCGCTTAGTGAAACGCTGCGCGGGCGTATTGCGGCAAGCTATAACAAGTCCGACGGTAGCTGGCGTAACAACGCCGAACCGAACGCCGGGCTCGGCGGCTACGACACCAAGAACGTGTCGGCCTCCCTGGACTGGAAACCGACCGATGCTTTCATGGCGAAGCTCTTCGCCTATCACACGGATGATCTGCGCGACTCGTCCGCGGCGTACATCATCCCTGCCCTCAACTGCGGGCCGGCCGGTCGGCCTTTGTCTGCATACTGCGGAGACGTACCGTACTCGAATAATTTGGCTGCCAATCCTGACGCGCTCGCGTTTTCACGCAAGGTTACCTTGGCCGCTCTCGATCTCAGTTACGACTTCGGCGGCGTGACGCTGACCAGCCAAACGTCGCTTTACGATGCCGACAACGACAACGCATCCGACAACGCGCTTGGCCTAAACGGCGGCAAGGGCTTCGTCTATAACATCGTCAATGTCGCTGCCCCCACGGTGGTGTTGCGGCAGCAGGCGGTCCCCGCATTCACTGGTTCGGGTAAGACATCGACTAAGACTTTCGCCGAGGAATTACGCCTATCAGGAAAGCTGGGTGAAGGTCTTTCTTGGGGAGTCGGTGGCTTTTACAGCAAGAACGACTTTATCAATCGAGGACGCCTCGTTTACGACGGTCGAGTGCTCAATCCGGGCGAGCGTCCGCAGTCGGATATCTTTTTCTTTGCTGCGGGCTTCGGTGCCGCATCGGTTTCAACCTCACCGATCACCACCATGCCGGATCTCTCACGCTTCGTCGGCACAGATAAGCAAAAAGCCTACTTTGGCTCGCTCGAATACCAGTTCTCGGATATGTGGACCGCAGGTGTCGAGTTGCGCAGAGACAGTGAAGATCGGAACCGGGTGAACGAGGTCGTGGGTGCGAGCTCCTACCAGCAACGAACCTTTGACTACACTACATGGCGCACGCACGTCGACTTCACGCTGACCGAGTCCCAGCATTTTTATGCCTCTGTCGCCAAGGGGGTGATCTCCGGATACTTCAACGGCAAGACCGATGCCGTAGCCGGCAACGCCGTCGTACCAGACGCGCTTCAGGTCTACAACCCTGCACAGAATAAGACCTACGAGTTGGGCTGGAAGGCCCAGTGGCTCGATCGCCGCGTTGGTACCGAACTAGCCCTGTTCTACATTGACTACACTGCGATCCAGATTCCGGCGACTCCGCCGGCGCCACTCATCACCAATCTCGTGCAAAACGTTGGTGACGCGATCGCCAAAGGCGTTGAATTCTCGGTCAATGCGCGTTTGACGGACAAGGTGCAGGTCGGTGGAACCTACTCTTACACGCCCACCTACTTCGCCAAGGGCACGGTCGACGCAGGCGTCTTGCGCTACTGTGGTGGCACCTCGACGACGATTCCGACCGCAGCGCTAGGATTCTGTCCGTCAGCGTTGTTCCGAGGAGCCACGTTACCCGACGTCTCGGGCCGCCCGCTGCCTCGTTCACCTAATCGTCTCGCTAGTTTGTACGTCGCGTACGACACGCCGATGAACGATGATTGGTCGTTCTATGCCCGTGCCGACGGAAGCTATACGTCGTCGACTAGCGCGCTGACGATCGGGCTAACCACCATTCCGTCGCGCACAATCATTAACGCGCGTATGGGAGTGCGTCGCGGACCACTCGATGTATCGCTGTGGGGTCGTAATATTTTGGATGAAAAATTTGTCTCGGCAGTGATTTTCCAACCGCCCCTGAACGCTACTAACGCCACGTTTACACCCAACGTTTCGCAAGGCGAGAGAGCTACTTACGGCCTGACTGCGACCTACAGTTTCGGCGCGAACTGATCAACCTTAACTGAAAGACCCCTGCCAATT
>RGYP01000182.1 GCA_010031985.1 Gammaproteobacteria bacterium | reverse complement strand
CGCGTCCGGCCGGACGCGGTACTGTTGCCGACCGTCTCCAACGTCCCGCGCACCGATACCGCATCGATCATCGATTACTTTGACCACTTTCTGAAGAAATTCCCGCGCGGCAAAATCCTCACCCGTACCGTGTATCGCGATTGCGGGATCGCACTCGACATGGGGACCTACGAGTTCTCGCTGATGGACCCGAAGGGCGAGCCCTCCACGGTTCGTGCGCGTTATTCCTTTGCGTACTCGTACCGTAATGGGGCCTGGAAAATTCAGCATCATCACTCCTCCGCCATGCCGGAACCGGTCGAAGCCACGTCGACGCACGCCGCCGAATCGGGCCACGATGCGCACGAGTCACCGGCGGTATCGGCCGCCAAGAGCGATGCCACCGCCGGCAAAAGTGATGCCCCCGCAGGCAAAAGTGATGCCCCCGCAGGCAATAGCCGCAGTTCCTCGCCACGCGCGGCGCGCATCCAACTCGACTCGGCGCCGCGAACACCCGATGCGCTGCTGAGCGCCGATCAACGAAAAAAAATCGGCCGAGAAACGGTCGGTCTGAAGGTTTGCGGCAGCAGCGACTCGGGTCCACGATCGGTCGAAGTCTCCGATCCCGCCCCACACGCCGAAGCCAATGGCGCTGCGGTCGCCTGGGCTCGCGAAGCCCGCTGGAAAGTCATCGGTGGCGCGGATGCAAGCGCTCCAGTCTGCGCGCAGGTGGTGGTGCGATTCACCGACGTCGGAGCTTGAGCGCAACGCTCGATCCGAACCTGACCCGCAACTTCGATCAGTCTAGCGAGTTGAACTCTCGCGGCAGCGCCCATTTCTTTGAAAACTGGGCCATGATCGACGCGGCGCGTTTGCGCTCCTCGGGCGTGAGCAACGTCTCCATCATGCGACGATTGGTGTCGGCTTTGGCTGCAAAGTCGGTATCCCATCCCGAGGCGCTCATCTTTGCCGCCGCGAGCCAAACGTAGGCCTTGAAAGCGTTGGGCTCCATGCCTTTGCCGTAGGCGTAGCGAATGCCGACCTCGGCGCGGGCACGCGAATTACCCCGCAGCGCGGCCGTCAGGTACCAGCGAGACGCCAGCCGCTGATTTTCGGTGACGCAGAGTCCGCGTGCATAAAGCTCACCCAGCCCCAACGCGGAGGATGAATCCCCCGTCCTCTCGGACTTGAGCCAGGCTTGCTTCGCCTCGCAATAGTCGCCTGCCCTGAACGCGTCATAGCCGTCCAGAAAATGCGCCGATGCCGGGTTGGCGAACAACGCCGCGAGTACGGCAAACAGTGTGACCGCAGATCGTCGTGCGATGCCTGCAAAGATCATTTGGCCGGTCGCTCGCCGTCGCGGTACAACACGGTGATGCTGATACGGCGATTGCGCGGATCAGCCGGGTTGAGCGGATTGACCGGTTGCGAGTCGGCGACGCCCTCGATACGCGAGAATCGGGAGTTGTCGACGCCGATATCGTTGAGGATCTGCCGCGTCGTATCCGCGCGATTGGCAGACAAGCTCCAGTTGTTGTTGTTGGAACTCTTGAACTGGATGTTGTCGGTGTGGCCGCGCACTGCAATCTCGTTGGGAACGCCCTTGAGACTCTCGCCCACCTTTTCGATCAGCGCCTTCGCCTCGTTCGAAATCTGGTTGGTACCGGATCCGAACATGGAAAACCCGGCATCGTCGAGGATCTCGATCCGCAAACCCTCTTTTTCGCGTACGAACTTGACGACCGACAGCAACTCGGCGGTCTTTTGATCGGCGCCGATCTGCTTTTCGAGCGCATCCTGCAAGTTCTCGAAATTCTTCTCGTCTTGCTCGGCGGCGATTTTCTTTTTTTCTTCTTCGCTCAGCCCCTGCGGCAACGCCTGATCTTCCGAGGTCGACTGCTCTTCCTCGGTGCCGGGCGCGGTCAGTTGGGTGATGCCGGTCTGCGTCAAGGTCATCGGCAGTGCCTTCGGGTCGATCAGGGACTGACCCCCGAAAAACCCGTTCGAGCCGCCCGAGTTGTCGACGATCGGGCGATTGGTCGGCTGGAAGTACTCGGCGATACTTTTTCTTTGATCGGCGTTCGCAGCACCCAACAGCCACATCAGCAGAAAGAACGCCATCATTGCCGTCATCATGTCGGCGAGCGCGATCTTCCAGGCACCACCGTGACCGCCCGCATGACCATCGTCGATGATTTTCTTGATGATGATCGGTTGCAACGGCGCAGGCGCCTCGGCGGCCGGTTGCTCGGCCGGAGCGGGCGCGGCGGCAGCCGCCTCGGGTGCGGCGGCGTTCGGCTCTGCGCTGTCGGCGCCCGCTGTTGCGGGCGCCGCCGCCTCACTTGCCACGGAGGCCATCGAAGACTTCCGCAAACGTCGGACGCGAGTGGTGATCGATCGCGGCGCGGGCCGACTCGATGATCAGCGGCACCGGATAACCCTTCAAGTGACCGATCAGGGTCCACTTGGCAACGGCGTAGATTTGACCTTCTTCGTCCACGATTTGTTTGAGGCGTGCAGCCAAGGGGCCGACGATACCATAGGCCATGAACACGCCGAGGAAGGTACCGACCAGCGCGGAGCCGATGAGCGCACCGAGCACCGAGGGCGGCTGATCGATCGCCGCCATGGTCTTCACCACGCCGAGTACGCAGGCGACGATACCGAGGGCTGGCAGCGCGCCTTCGAGATTGGCCAGCGCTTCGGCGGGCTTCAAAGCCGCATGGTGATGAGTCTTGATGGCGACGTTCAACGAGTCTTCGACCGCATCGGGGCTCGGTGGCTGGTTCGAGGTCACGAGCAGGCGAATCGTGTCGCAGATCATTTCGATCAGGGCATGATCTTTGAGCAGCTTCGGATATTCACCGAAGACGCTGCTCGCCTCTGGATTTTCGATGTGCGGCTCGAGCGCCACGGCGCCCTCCGCCTTGAACAGCTTGAAAAGCTTGACGATCAGCGTGATGGTGTCTTGGTACTCCTGCTTGTGGTACGCGGGACCCGACAAGCATTTGCCGATGCCACCGCCCACACCCTTCAGGATTTCCAAACTGTTGCCGATCACCATTGCACCGATCCCCGCGCCCAGGATGATTCCCATTTCGGTGGGTGCAGCTTCGATGATCGGCCCCATGGGGCCGTGGTGCAGGATGTAGAAACCGAATACGCAGCCAAAAAGGACTACCAAACCTATGATGACGAACATTTAGGCATCTCCTGCAGATTTTCCGGCTGACTCGATGAATTTTCGTTGAGGCACGCGCGGATGACTGGCTGACGGCGACGGTTTGGACCGCTCGTCTTCGTTCATCAACCCACGCAATTTCTTGGCGATCGCCGTGAGCATCTGGCTGACACGCGACTCGCTGACTTCGAGCACTGCGCCGATTTCCCGCAGTGTCAGCTCACGATCGTAGTAAAGGGCGACAACGGTCTTTTCACGATCGGACAAGGCGGCGATTCCACGCTTGAGCGCATCATGGGTACTCGCCTCGTCCGCGACCTCTTCGGGCGAGGGAATTTCACTGATGATGTCGATGTCCTCGAGCGTCACCGAGCTGACGAGACCCTGGTTGCGGCCGCGCAGTTTTTCGTAGCGATCGACGTCGATGCCGAGCTGCTCGGCGATCTGGCGATTGGTCGCCGCACCACCGTTGGCGTTGGCAATTCTTGTAGCGGCGGCCCGCGCCTCGACCGCCACTTTCACGGTGCTGCGCGGCGCCCAGGCTGCGCGACGAATCTCATCGAGCATCGCTCCACGAATACGCAGCTTGGCGAAGGTTTCGAAATCGTTGCCGCGGGTTTCGTCGAAGGCCTCGATCGCCTCCATCAAGCCGACGATGCCGGCTTGGATGAGATCGGAGTGCTCGATGGCGGCGGGCAAACGGCCACGGAAATGCGCTGCGATACGCTTCACCAACTTGAAGTGATGCGAAAAATCACCCGCTGCCGAATGGGCAGTGGTGCTCGCGACCTCCGTGTACGCATCGCCCGGTCGTTTCATGTGACGGCTTTCCGTGGCATGGCGCCCAAGCGATCTATCAGGAACTCGTTGTTACCCTCATCGATACGCACCATCTCGAGATTGGCCGCCAGCCGTTGAATCGCCACCGATCCGGCGCTATCCGGAAAGGCGGTGAGCAGCGAGTCGCGACGGCGGACTGCATTGATGGCGTTGGCTTCGTGAGGCACGACACCGCAGAGCTCGAGCGGCAAGCCGAGGAATCGCATCGCCACCTGCTGCAGCCGCTCGAAGACATCGAGCCCGCGACGCGGGTTGAAGACGTCGTTCACGACCAGCTGAAAGCGCTGGCAACCGAATTCCTGATACATGACCTTGATCAGGCCGTAGGCATCGGCGAGCGATGCCGGCTCGTCACGGACGACGACCACCACCGCATCGGAGAGCCGAGCGAGCGTGGTCACATGGGTGCCAATACCCGCGCCGGTATCGATCACGAGAAAATCTGCCGCAGGCTGCAGCGCACCGATGGCCTGCAGCGTTTGCGTGACTTCCGTCACGCCAAGCTCGGCGACGTCGCGCTTGCCCGAAGAGCCGGGGATGATCTTCACGCCCCCCGGACCCTCGAGCAAAGTGTCGGCCAATTGGCAGCGTCCGGCGAGCACGTCGGACACATCATGAT
>RGYP01000181.1 GCA_010031985.1 Gammaproteobacteria bacterium | reverse complement strand
TCATGGTTCGGGGCGAAGCGCTGCCGACCCAACTGAACGTCGAGGCGATCGAAGCCGCAGTAGTGGCCGCAATTGCCACGTGGACGGACCGCCTGCGCGCGACGCTGCTCGAGACTCTGCCGCCGACACGCGCCGCAGCGCTGTTCGAACGCCACGTCGGGCGCTTTCCAGCCGCATATCAAAGCGAGGTCGAACCGCGCACCGCAATCGATGATCTGGAAGCCCTCGAGGCGCTCAGCGCCGATCCGACCCTTTTGCATCTGCGATTGCATCGACCCGCAACGGCCGCGAAACAACTCGTGCACCTGCGGGTCGCCCGCCACGCCGCTGCGGTCCCGATCGCGGAATTGTTGCCGGTGCTCGAAAACTTCGGACTACGCATGCTCGCCGAGCGTCCGTGGATGCTCGAAGCGCTCGCCGGGGGCGACAAAGTGTCGCTGCAGGACTTTGCGCTCGAACTGCGGCCGGGGACCGCACTCGACATCGCCAAAGATGGCGACCGACTGCTCGCTGCGCTGCGCCTCGTGCGTAACGGCGAGCTCGAAAATGACGGTTTCAACCGACTGGTACTGCAGGCGGGGCTGGCGGCCCACGACGTCAACGTCTTGCGCGCCTGCTGCCGATATCTGCTGCAGAGTGGCGTGGCCTTCAGTCAGAGTTACATGGAGCGAACGCTCTCTGCACACCCGATCATCGCCGCCGATCTGCACGCGTTGTTTACCGAGCGCCTCGACCCCCAACGGCGCCCCGGCGCCGACGGCAAGCGCCTGCTCGAGCGGCTCGCACGACGACTCGATGCGATCGCGAGTGCCGATGAAGATCGCATCCTGAGAGCTTTCCTGACGCTGATCCTCGCCATCGAGCGCACCAATCACTACCAGCGCGACACGGCAGGACGGCGCCGTCCCGTGCTCGCCCTCAAACTGAACCCGCAGAAAATCCCGCATCTACCCTTGCCGCGACCCAAGCACGAGATCTACGTGTTCGGCTCTCGAGTGGAAGGGGTGCACCTGCGGATGGGCGACGTCGCGCGAGGCGGCCTGCGCTGGTCGGATCGTCGCGAAGATTTCCGCACCGAAGTGCTCGGTCTCATGAAAGCACAGAACGTCAAAAATACTTTGATCGTTCCAGAGGGGGCCAAAGGCGGATTCGTGCCGCGACAACTGCCGACGGGTGGCAGTCGCGAAGCGATGCAGGCCGAGGGGATCGCCGCCTATCGTGCGTACATCAACGCCCTGCTCGACGTCACCGACAATCTGGTCGCCGGGCGCATCGTTCCACCCGCCGGGGTACGCCGGCGGGATGGCGATGATCCCTACCTCGTGGTCGCCGCCGACAAGGGCACCGCCACCTTTTCCGATACCGCCAATTCGATCGCCGTGGCCCGCGGATTTTGGTTGGGCGATGCGTTCGCCTCCGGCGGGTCGGCCGGCTACGACCACAAGAAAATGGGCATCACGGCACGCGGCGCCTGGGAATGCGTGAAACGGCACTTTCGCGAGCTCGGCATCGACATTCAGCGGCAAGAGTTCACGGTGGCCGGTATCGGCGACATGTCGGGTGACGTATTCGGCAACGGCATGCTGCTCTCACCGAAAATCAAACTGGTCGCCGCTTTCAACCACGCCCATATCTTCGTCGATCCCACACCCGACCCGACAAAATCTTTGGCTGAGCGAAAACGCCTGTTTGCGCTTGCGCGCTCCGGCTGGAACGATTACGACGCGAAACTGATTTCCCGTGGCGGCGGCGTATTCGAGCGTAGCGCCAAAAGCATTCGAATCTCCCCCGAAATGCGCGCATTGCTCGGTGTGGAGGCCGACTCTTTGGCGCCTTCCGAGCTGATCCGCGCGATCCTGCGCATGCCGATCGATCTGCTCTGGAACGGCGGCATCGGCACTTACGTCAAAGCCTCGCTCGAGCCACAGTCGGCGGCAGGCGATCGTGGCAACGATTCGCTGCGGGTCGATGGGCGGGATTTGCGCGCACGAGTCGTCGGTGAGGGCGGCAACCTCGGCTTCACGCAACTGGGCCGCGTCGAGTACGCCCTCGCCGGCGGGCGAATCAACACCGATTTCATAGACAACTCGGCCGGCGTCAACACCTCCGACGTCGAGGTCAACCTCAAGATCCTCACCAACGGCATCGAGGCGCGCGGCCGCCTGCGTCGAGCAGATCGCGACCGCTTGCTCGCAAGGCTGACCGAGGAAGTGGCAGCGCTCGTACTGCGTAACAACTATTTGCAGAGCCAGGCGCTATCTACCCTCGAGCTGCAGAGTGCCGAGAGACTGCCGGAGCTGCGCGGAGTGATCCGCGATCTCGAACGCAGCGGCGAACTCGATCGCAAGGTCGAGTTTCTGCCCGATGAAGAAACCTTGGGCGCCCGGCGCAAGCAGGGCCTCGGACTGACGCGACCCGAACTTGCCGTGGTCCTCGCCTACTCGAAAATTTCGCTCAATCGACAACTACTCGACTCCGATCTCCCCGAGGATCGTTACTTCGCCGCCGAGCTCGCGCGCTACTTCCCTGCGGCGGTGCGGCGTCGCTTCGCACGCGAAGTCGAGCGTCACAAGCTCCGTCGCGAAATCATCACCACTGCAGTCACCAACAGCCTGATCAATCGCATGGGTCCGAGTTTCGTGCTGCGCGCGCATGCCGAGTCGGGCGCGAGCGCCGCCGATGTCGCGCGCGCGTACAGCATCACCCGAGAAATCTTGGGGATGCGTGAAATTTGGGGACGACTCGAGGCGCTCGACAACGGCGTGGCCAGCCGCTCGCAGTACATTGCTTACGCAGATACGGCGAGGCTGCTGCGTCACGTCACGATGTGGTTGCTACGTCAGCGGCGTCATACGCTAGACGTCGCGGCGACGATCAAGGTTTTCAGCGCGCCGATGCAGGCGCTGCGCGACGCCTTGCCCGGCGTACTCGCCGGCAGCCCGGCCGAGCGTCACCGCAGTGCATTGGCCGAATACACCGCCGCCAGCTTGCCACCGGCACTCGCCGCAGCGCTCGCCGATCTGCGGGTGCTCGACAATGCGCTCGACATTCTCGATTGCGCCGCAAGCGCCAAGCGTCGCGTCCGCGAGACCGCTGCAGCCTGGTTCCACACCCTGGCCGCGCTGCGCCTCGACTGGCTCGAAGATCGCATCACGGGACTTGCGGTCGACTCCACCCTGCAGGCGACCGCCCGCATCGGACTGCGCGAGACCAGTCGCACTCTCGAGCGACGGATCGTCGATCGGGTCATCGCCCTGGGAGGCATCGAGCGGTGGCGCGCGTCACGCGTCAAGGCGCTGGCGCATTGGGAGCGCACCGTGGCGGAGATTGCAGCCCAAGAAAACGCCGACTTCGCCTCGCTGTCGGTGTGCCTCGATGCGCTGCGACCGTTGGCGGACTGAGCTCGAAGCTTCATTTTGGATCGACCGCTTGCTCGGCAAGCTTGCGCCGCGAGAGCTCGGCTTTTTGGTGCATGGGTGTACGCGCCGCCAGCCAGGCTGCGAGCGTCACGCCCGCGGCGATCAGAATGAGCTCGATCGCGTGCTTGTCGGGGTATTCCCAAAACTCGGTGAAGAGCTTCCAACGACCCCCGAGCTCGACCGCATTCCAGGCGACGATCGCCGTCGGAATGCCGTAACGGATGGCCGTCGTGACCTTCCAGAAGAGCATCAGACGACGGAACAGGTAGACGGCCCAGATGAGGTTCAGTCCGAACACCACGTAGGCGGCCGGATGGCGATCACCAAAGAAACGCTCGTCGTAGAGGAACAGCAGGAACAAGTAGAAGAACCAGATCACGTAGATGGTTTCGAGTGCGGTGATGCCGGCGAAATTGCGCTCGTGCGCCGGATTCGGCTTGCCGGTCTTCAGTCCGAGATGACGCTGGAACCAGACGAAGAAGTTGCACTTCGTTTCCTTGTTGAACAGGAAGTAGACGAGCGTCGCGCCCATCACGCCGACCGACGACATCATCACGAGATACTCGCCCTTGGTGGCGATGGACCCCGGGCTGTACTTGTCCATCAGATCGGGAACGCCCAGCACCTGCGCCGACCAGACGAAAGCAAACTCGACCCAACCGGTCCAAAGAAAAGTACCCGCCCAAAAACCGTACCAGGTGGCGGAGACTTCGTTCGGATTGCGCATACCTAGCCAGAGCAGCACGGCACCAAATAGACCCATCGCGATAGCCGATTCGTAGACATAGCCCGGACCCGGCCAGATATCCTCCATCATGATCATCACCGTGTGCCCGAGAGCCTGGACGATGAACACGATGAAAAAAGCCATCAGACCCGGCCACGGCGGCCGCGCCAAAAACCCCTTGAGCCCGCTATTGGCTGGTGAGCCCGATTCCACGTTGGCGTTCATGTTCCCCCCGTATGCATCCGATGAGGTCGGATCTGGGGCGAGTCTAGGCTGCGCGCTTGCACCCGTGGGTCAACAGAAGGTAAACGTCCAGTCATGACCGCCCTCCCGAGCCGCCCTGCACCCCGACTTTTGCTGGTCGAAGACGATCGGGCGCTCGCCACCATGCTGCGCGAGTACCTCGAATTGCAGGGCTTCGAGGTCGATCCGGTCACGAGCGGCGAGCAAGCGCTGGCATGCATCGAGCACGATC
>RGYP01000019.1 GCA_010031985.1 Gammaproteobacteria bacterium | reverse complement strand
GATCGGTGTTCGAGATACGACCGTCCCGGCGCAACTCGGCAAGAATGCGCAAATCGAGCTTGTCGATGGGGCTGTTTTGCATCGCAATATTCTTTCAATATTTGGTTGTTGCACGCAAGTATATTCTTTAAAAGAGTTTTAATACCGCATTTCCGCAAGCATCTGCGATGGCGACGGGCGCATGCTTTCGGTCATGAAAATCGGCGTACCCAAGGAAATCAAGGTCCACGAGTATCGCGTAGGTCTCGTGCCGGGTTCGGTACTCGAACTCGTCCGCGCAGGGCATCAGGTTGTGGTCGAAAGCGGCGCCGGTGCCGGTATCGGCTGCGCCGATGACGAATACCGCTCGGCGGGCGCCACCGTGTTGCCCACCTCTCGCGCGGTGTTCGAGGCCGCCGACTGCGTGGTCAAAGTCAAAGAACCGCAGTTACCCGAGTGCGCCATGCTGCGTCCCGGACAAATTCTGTTCACTTATCTGCATCTCGCTGCGGATCGAGCTCAAGCTGAAGCGTTGATGAAATCGGGTGCGCACGCCATCGCCTACGAAACCGTCGTCGCACATGATGGCAGCCTGCCGCTGCTGACGCCGATGAGCGAAGTCGCTGGACGCATGTCGGTACAGGTCGGCGCAACGCTGCTGCAAAAAGCTGCGGGTGGCTCAGGAGTACTCATCGGCGGCGTGCCCGGTACGGCTCCGGCACGGGTGCTCGTCATCGGCGGCGGTGTATCGGGAGCGGCCGCAGCGGAAATTGCTCTCGGCATGCGCGCCTCGGTGACCATCATCGATAAATCTTTGCCGCGGCTGCGCGAGCTCGACGCGCGATTCGGCGGTCATGTACGCACCCTCGCCTCCACCGCCGATACCATCGAGCGTGAAGTGGCGAACTCCGACCTCGTCATCGGCGCCGTACTCATCCCGGGTGCCGCAGCGCCCAAACTCGTCGGCGAGCAGGCCATCTCACGCATGCGCCCGGGCTCTGTGCTCGTCGACATAGCGATCGACCAAGGCGGCTGCTTCGCTACCAGCCGGCCGACGACGCACGCAGAACCCACCTACGCCGTTCACGGCGTCACGCATTACTGCGTCACCAACATGCCCGGGGCCGTGCCGCGCACCTCCACGTTCGCGCTCAACGCCGCGACGCTGCCCTATTTGAAGTTGCTGGCCGACCGCGGACTCGATGCGCTCTCGGCCGACCCGGGCTTCGCCGCAGGACTCAACGTCAGCGCCGGTCGCATCACCTGCGCCGCGGTGGCGTCGGCCCTCGGGCTCTGAGCGAACGCGGCTGAAGCACTCGCTGCACGAGGTCGTCCTGCGGACTTGCACCTCGCTACGCTTGGCGACGATGCGTCGCTACGGCTAACCTGCAGCCCTCGAAGCTTTGGGGGTCGGCATGAAAATCTCTCGGCGAGCGGCGCTGCGTGGAGCGGCTGGGTTGAGTGGCGCAGGCCTCATCGGCTCACTGCCCGTATCAGCGGCCAGTAACGGGTCGCAACCCGACTTCAGCGACCCCCTGACCATATTGCGCACGCACGTCAAAATGGTCGGCAGCCTCGGTGCCGATCCCGTGGTGTCGTTCATGCGACTCAACGTCTACGCGGATCTCGGCGAGGGCAACTTCGTGCCCTTTTTCACCATGAACAACATCCTTTTGGACTACTGGCAGCCCAAAGAAAACAATCAGCACGAGATGCGCAAATACGAGGTCGGCTTCTACACGCGGTATGACAGTCAGGAGCCGCTCGAAGAGTTCGCCAATCCCGTCACGGGCAAGACGACGGCCATTCACCACTTCAGACTCGGGCCCGTCCCGCGCCTCTACACGAGCGAGGGCGTGTTCGCGATGGGTTACACGCCGAAGCTGCTGCCCATCGAGGTCATCGGCGATCGCGTGTTTCTCGCGACGCAGTCGATCGAGAGCAGACCCGACATGCTCAATCCCGGCCGAACGGCGTACACGAATTCGTTCATGACCATGTCGGCACCCCTCGCCGACATCGCCAACCCCGCCGTGCTGTCGGCACCTGTGCACCTGCAACTGCAAAACAAGAACAAATGGGCGCCGTGGATGGGCATGGGCGATCGACCAGGCGGCACCGTAGCCCGTGGCTTTGGCGGCAAGGTCGGCAGCCTCGATGCCCTGCCCGCGGTGGTCAAGGCGGGGGCCCGTCGCTTCGTTCCCGAAATCTTTGACACGACGAACTGGAAGGAATTCGTATTCGAGGATACGGAATATCTCAAGAGTCTCGAGAAGAAACCTTGATCAGACGGGGAGTTTGTAATCTTTGAATTGCTCACGCAGCTTGATCTTCTGAACCTTGCCAGTCGCACCGAGCGGAATGGTATCGACGAACACGACATCGTCGGGAACTTGCCACTTGGCTACCCGACCTTTGAAGAAATCGAGGATCTCCTCGCGCGAGACGTCAGCGCCGCTTTTTTTCACGACCACCAGCAGCGGCCGCTCGTCCCACTTCGGATGCCGCACGGCAATGCAAGCCGCCATGGCGACGGCCGGATGGGCCATGACGATGTTCTCGAGGTCGATCGAACTGATCCACTCACCGCCCGACTTGATCACGTCTTTGCTGCGATCGGTGATTTGCATGTATCCATCCGCGTCGATGGTGGCGACGTCCCCTGTCGGAAACCACCCCGCCACCAAAGGATCACCACCGGCGCCCTTGAAATATTCCGAGATGATCCACGGTCCGCGCACCAGGAGATCGCCGGCACTAACGCCATCCCAAGGCAATTCTTTGCCCTCGGCATCGACGATTTTCATGTCGATGCCGAACGCGGCGCGGCCCTGCTTCGCCATGATGGCGCGCTGCTCCTCGGATGACAGCTCCAAGTGCTTGCGTTTGAGGTTGCACACGGTGCCAAGCGGCGACATCTCGGTCATGCCCCAGGCGTGCAGCACGGTGACGTCGTAGTGACCAAACTGGGCGATCATTGCGGGAGGACAGGCAGAACCGCCGATGAGGGTACGCCGCATGGACGTGAAGCGACCGGCGACCGATTGCACGTGGTTGAGCAACGCGAGCCATACCGTAGGCACGCCGGCGGAGACCGTCACGCCTTCACTCTCCAGTAATTCGTAGATCGATTTGCCATCGAGCGCCGCCCCCGGAAACACCATCTTTGCACCGACCATCGGCGCGAGGTACGGCAGACTCCAAGCGTTGACGTGGAACATCGGTACTACGGGCAGTACGACATCGCGTGCCGACATGCTGATGAAGTCGGGAAGACCTGCGCCGTAGCAATGCAGCAAGGTCGAGCGATGGCTGTAGAGCACGCCTTTCGGGTTACCCGTCGTGCCGCTCGTGTAGCAGAGTGCCGCCGCCGTGCGTTCGTCGAATTCCGGCCAAGCGTAGTCGGTGCTTTCACCGTCGATCCACGCCTCGTAACTCACGAGCCCCGCGATACCACTATCTGTCGGTAACTTGTCGGCATCGCACATCAATATCCACGTGCGCACGGTCGGACACTTGTCGGCAATCGCCTTGACCACCGGCAGAAACGTGGCATCGAAACAAAGAATTCGATCCTCTGCATCGTTGAGAATCCAGGCAATCTGCTCTGCTGCGAGACGCGGATTGACGGTGTGCAACACTCGCCCGGTACCGCTCACGCCGTAGTACATCTCGAAATGTCGATAACCATTCCACGCAAGCGTCGCCACGCGTTCGCCCACCGGCAGCGCCAACCGGTCGAGCGCATTGGCTACCTGTCGCGCCCGACGTGCTGCATCGAGGTAGGTATACCGATGGATGTCGCCTTCCACGCGACGCGAGACGATTTCGGTGGTCGGGTGATGACGGGCGGCGAACTCGATCAATTGCGAGATGAGCAGCGGCCGATCCTGCATGAGTCCGAGCATGTCCCCCTCCGGAAAAGCGAAGCTTGCGTTAGCCTATACCTTAAGGGAGGTACACATCATGATCCATCCGTTGCACACGAAGTTTCGTGCCATCTTGATCACCGCCGCCGTGACGACAGGCCTCGGCGCGCTGCTGGCTGCGACGCCGACCCCGGGCCTGGCAGCCTCGCCCTCGCCGCGCATCGAGCAAGCGGGCATTTCTTCGGCGCGACTCGAAAGACTGTCGACCGTACTCGACAAATACGTCAGGGATGAGCGTTTGCCCGGCTCGGTGACGCTCGTCATGCGTCGTGGCGAAGTGGTCTATCACGAGGCCCATGGCTGGCGTGATCGCGAGAAAGGGTCGGTCATGCCGCGCGATGCCATCTTTCGCATCGCCTCGCAGAGCAAGGCGCTGGTCAGCGTGGGCATCCTGATGCTGCAGGAAGAAGGTCAGTTGCTGCTCTCCGATCCGCTCGAAAAATACTTGCCGAGCTTCGCCAAACCGCGCGTGGCAGTGCCACGCGACGGCGGTGGCTACGATCTCGTACCGGCCAAACGAAGCATCACTTTGCACGACTTGCTGACGCACACCGCCGGAATCGCCTACGGCACCGGCATATCCAGCGATCTTTGGAAGGCTGCCGGAATCCAGGGCTGGTATTTCGCCGATCGCAACGAACCCGTCGCGGCGGTAGTCGAACGCATGGCAGCCCTGCCACTCGAATCGCAGCCAGGCGAGCGGTGGGTGTACGGCTATGCCACGGACATTCTCGGAGTGGTGATCGAAAAAATCAGCGGACAAACTCTCGATGCCTTTCTTCGGGAGAAAATCTTTGAACCGCTCGCGATGCGCGATACGCACTTCTATCTGCCGAGCGCCAAGCAGAACCGACTTGCCGTCGTCTACGGCGCAGACAGCGCTGGCAAGGGGCTTTACCGATTGCCCGACGGCGACGACATCAACACCCAAGGGGCCTACACCCGCAACGACGGTGTTGCCCATTCGGGCGGTGCCGGACTGCTCTCGACGGCGAGCGACTACGCACGTTTCCTGCGAATGCTCGCGGCGGGTGGCAGCTTGGACGGCAAGCGTCTGCTGTCGCGCAAATCCGTGGAACTGATGATCAGCAACGGTCTCGGCGATGTCGCTTACCGTGACGGCGAAGGTTTCGGACTCGGCGTCTCGATGACGACCGACGTAGGTCGCCGAGGCGTGCCCAGCTCACTCGGCGAGTTCGGCTGGGGCGGCGCTTACCATTCGACGTACTGGGTGGACCCACACGAAGATCTGATCGTGGTCTATCTCACGCAATTGATGCCCGCCGGAAAGATCGACGACCACGCGAAACTGCGCGCACTCGTTTATCAGGCCATCGTCGACTGAGAGGGTGAATTCCACCATGAAATACTCCTCCTGCGTCCTCGGTACGCTGACGGCGAGCCTGTTGCTCGGCGCAGCAGTATTGGCGGCTGCCGCAGAACCGAATGCCGCGCCACGGCTGGTCATCAAAAATGCTCGGATCTTCGATGGGCGTAATCTGCGTCCGGAGCGCCGTCTCACGCTGCGCATCACCGACGGGAAGATCGTGGAGGTGCAGGCGGACGAGAGCGCAACGTCGGTCGGCGAAACGGAGTCGGTCACCGTCATCGACGCCGGTGGTCGCTTGGTGCTGCCGGGCTTCATCGATGCACACGTGCATCCGTCGATCCCGCTCGGATTCACCGCGCTGCGCGAAGCGGACCCCAACTACGCTGCAAATCGCGCGGCGGTCGAGGCGCGCGCGATGCTGCAGCGCGGCTTCACCACCATCCGTGACATGGGGGGACCGAGCTTTGGTCTCAAGCAGGCAATCGACGAGGGACTGATCGAAGGCCCCCGCATTTTTCCGTCTGGCGCAATGATCAGTCAGACCAGCGGACACGGCGACTTTCGCAGTCGCGATGCAGCCGCTCGCGCTGGAGATGTACCGGACGTCATGGAAAACCGGGGTTACGGGGCGATCGCCGATGGCGAAGCAGCCGTACTCACTGCGGTGCGCGAGCAGCTGCGAAGCGGTGCGTCGCAGATTAAGGTGGCCGCCGGCGGCGGACTGTCGTCAATGTATGACCCGATCGACAGCGTCCAGTACCTCGAATCGGAGCTGAAGGCTGCAGTTCGCGCGGCGGCGGACTGGGGCACGTACGTGGCTGTGCATGCGTATACGCCGACTGCCATTCGCCGCTCGGTCGAGGCGGGCGTCAAAAGTATCGAACACGCGCATCTCATCGACGATGGCACCATGAAGCTGATCGCCGAGCGTGGCGTATTTTTGTCGCCGCAAGCATACGTCTTCGGTGGTGCCTTTCCGATGACCGGCAAGGGAGCGGCGATCGCCATCGGGCTCGACCGGATGATGAAACTCGCCAAGCAATACAACGTTCGCGTGGCATTCGGCACGGACGTGTTCGGGGCACCGCGAGTGTACGGCTGGCAATCGAAGGAATTCGGTGCACGCCTGCAATGGTTCACACCCCTCGAAATCCTTCGACAAGCCACGTCGATCAATGCCGAGTTGCTGGCTCTGAGCGGCCCACGAAACCCCTACGGTGGTGCAGCCCTCGGCGTCCTCGAGACGGGCGCCTGGGCGGACCTGCTGATCGTCGATGGCGACCCCCTCGAGAACCTGCGACTACTCGAGGACCCGGAGCGCAACCTGCGCGTCATCGTCAAGAACGGGAAAATCGTCAAGAATACGCTGCCATGAGCACGGTAATCGGCACCGAAGAGCGCACCCACTACCGCACCTGTCACCTGTGCGAGGCGATGTGCGGCGTCGAGATCCGCGTTCGCGACAAAGAAATCCTGTCCATTCGCGGCGATGAGCGTGACGCCTTCAGTCGCGGGCACATCTGCCCCAAGGCCCTCGCGCTCAAAGACGTGCATGAGGACGCCGACCGCCTGCGCAGACCGGTACGACGAACGGCAAACGGCTGGCAGGAGATCTCTTGGAGCGAAGCGGTCGATGAAGTTGCCACACGCCTCGTCGACATCCAGCAGCGACATGGTCACGATGCCGTCGCGAGTTACGTAGGCAACCCGCAAGTGCACAGTTACGCCGGTCTGCTGGGAGGCGCGAAATTCCTGCGTGCGCTGCGAAGTCGCAATCGCTACTCGGCAACCTCGGTCGATCAGCTCCCGCACCATTTCGTGGCTTATTTTCTCTACGGCCACCAGCTCATGATCCCGATCCCGGATCTCGATCGCACCCGCTTCTTGCTGGTCATCGGTGGCAATCCGGTGGTCTCGAACGGCAGTCTGATGAGCGCTCCCGACGTCACCCGGCGCCTCAAAGATTTACGAGCCCGTGGCGGGCGCCTCGTCGTGGTCGACCCCCGACGCACCGAGACCGCCGAGATCGCCGATACGCACCTGTTCGTGAAGCCCGGTTCTGACGCACTGCTGCTGCTTGCGATGCTGCAGGTGATTCTCGCGGAAGGCCTCGTTGCGCCCGGCGCGCTTGCCGATCGACTCGATGGACTCGATCAGGTACGCGAGTTTTGTCGCCCCTATTCGCCCGAGAGCGTTGCCGCAGCAACCGGCACCGATCCCCACCAAGTGCGCGAGCTCGCGCGCGATTTCGCGCGCGCCGAGTCGGCCGTTTGCTACGGCCGCATGGGAGTGTCCACGCAGCAGTTCGGGGCGCTTTGTCAATGGTTGATCCAGTTGTTGAACATCGTCACCGGCAATCTCGATCGACCGGGCGGCGCCATGTTCACACGCCCTGCTTTCGACATTCTCGGCTTGGCCGCAGGATTCGGTCAGCGTGGGTCCTTCGACAAGCGCCGTACCCGCGTGCGCGGCCTGCCGGAATTCGGCAGCGAGTTTCCGGTGTCGGCGCTCGCCGAAGAAATTCTCACCCCCGGCCAAGGGCAGATCCGCGCGCTGGTCACTGCAGCCGGAAATCCGGTGCTCTCGACCCCGAACGGGCGACGCCTCGAAGAGGCGCTGTCCGGCCTCGAATTCATGGTCTCGATCGACTTCTACGTCAACGAGACTACCCGGCACGCACATCTGATCCTGCCGCCCACCTACGCACTCGAACGGGATCATTTCGATCTCATCTTTCACGTGCTCGCCATACGCAACACCGTGCGTTACTCGACGCCCCTCTTTGCGAAAGCGCGAGACGCCCTTCACGACTGGCAAATCTTTGATCGGTTGATTGCGAGCCTTGCGAAGCACGATCCGCGCCGCAAACCGACGTTCCTGAAGGGATTGATGGATCGCTGGCTCACTCCGCGGCGCAGCGTCGCACTCGGCATCCGCATGGGGAGCCGGGGTGCAGGCTGGAATCCCTTTTCGCGCGGACTGACCCTGAGTCGCGTGATCGGCAGCGAGCACGGTATCGACCTTGGCCCCCTGGAGCCTTGCCTTCCGGCTCGTCTGCAAACAGCGAATCGAAGAATCAACCTGGCACCCGCTCCGCTCGTCGCCGATCTCGACCGGCTTCGACATCACTTCGACGCCGCCGCCACTGTCGGTGATACCGACCTCCTGCTCATCGGTCGCCGCGACCCACGTACCAACAATTCCTGGCTGCACAACGCGAAGCGGTTCGTCAAAGGGCCGGAGCGTTGCACGCTACTCATGCATCCAGCCGATGCGGCGCGTCGCCAGTTGCGCAACGGTGATCTCGCCGCGGTCGACTCGCGCACCGGAAAGGTCGAAATCCCGGTCGAAGTCACCGAAGAAATGATGCCGGGCGTGGTCAGCATTCCGCACGGCTGGGGCCATCATCGACCGGGGCTGCAACTGCGCATCGCCACTCGGCATGCAGGCGTCAGCGTCAACGATCTCACCGACGAAACCTTCATCGATGCATTGAGCGGAAACTCCGCACTGAACGGGGTGTCGGTACGCGTCACGGCACTTGCTGCAGCGCACCCACGCGCCTGATGCGTAGACCCGCAGTATTTTTCGATCCCGCGCGTGAGTGGAGACTCAACATGAAGCGATTTTTCCTTGCTCTGCTGATCTTTTCCTTGGGCAACTCGCTCGTAGAGGCGAGCGATCCGGCAGAAGATGCTCTGCGCGAAAGAATGATAAAAGCCGGGCTGCTTCCCGGCTACCTTCAGGCCGCCTCTATACCTTCCGGCATCGATCTGCTGCCGCCACCCCCCGCCGAAGGCTCTGCCGCCGCCGCACGTGATCGGGAAGGCAACGAGCGCATCCTCGCGAGTGCGGATTCGTCGCGTCAGCAGCAGGCGAAGATCGATGCAGCAACCGTTTTCCCCGGGGTCACCCACTCGTTCGCTTGCGCACTCGGCATCGAGATCGGCGATGCGACGACGCCCGGCCTTTATCGGCTGCTGCGACGGTCACTCGCAGATTTCGGACTCTCGACCCGCCCCGTGAAACAAAAGTACATGCGGCCACGACCTTTCCTCGTCAACGGCAAGCCGCCATGCACGCCCAACGAAATCGAAACTCTGCGCAATGACGGCTCCTATCCCTCGGGCCACAGCGCCTATGGTTTCGGCTGGGGCCTGATCCTCGCCAGTGTCGCCCCGGATCGAACCGACGCCGTGATGCGCCGCGGCATCGACTTCGGCGACAGCCGTCAAGTCTGCAACGTCCACTGGCCGAGCGACGTCGAGCAGGGTCGCGTGCTCGCTGCAGCCGTATTCGCCCGCCTGCAGGCCGAAGCCGAGTTTCGCAGCGACGTCGAGACCGCTCGCAAGGAAGTGGCCGCAGCGCGCGCGAGCGGCGCATCCACCCCGGCGAATTGTCCGCGCTGAGGGATTGCCTCCGAGGTTCGTGCAGCGCCCCATCAAGCGTGCTGCCCCCCGTCAAGGAGAGAAATGACTTAATCTCGCCCGAAACCAAGACCTCGTCGGAGGCTGTTTCGGGTCATGCAGATCGAATCTCTGCAAAGACGGTGGATTGTCGTCTTGCTCGCCGCCCTGCTTGCGGCCTGCTCCGGGGGTGGATCGGCGCCCGCAACCGTATCGATCAGCGGCACCGGCGGTACCACGGGCACCAACCCGGGCGGCACCACGGTAGCCTCCACGCCGTCGACACCGACCCCTTCCGCAGGTTTCACGGCACTGGTTCTCAAGGCGCGTCCGGCACAGTTCAGCGGTAATCAGCGCTGTCCACCCTTTCTCGATTACGGCACGCCCTCGCTCGGCACCGATTTTCTTTGTCGCACAGGCTTTGCGATCGGTCATGACCCACGCTCGCGAACGCCGCTGTGGGTCATCGAGCGCATCGGTCTCGGCTCGCTCAATGGCGGTGTTGCTCGCACCGACAACTTTCGCGCCGACCCGGACCTGCTTCCCGGCAGACGAGCAGAGCTCGAGGATTATTCGGGCTCGGGCTACGACCGCGGGCACATGGCTCCAGCCGGAAATCTCACTTGGAGCAATCAGGCCATGGTCGAGAGTTTCTATCTGTCGAACATTGCCCCGCAGAATCCCGCACTCAATCGCGGCGCCTGGGCGCGGCTCGAGGAAAACATCCGCAACTGGGTTCTGGAGCGCAACGATCTCGTCATCATCACCGGCCCCGTATTCGGCATGCAGGATGACGTGATCGGTCGCAGCCCAGTGCGTGTTCCACAGGCTTTTTTCAAAGTGGTATTCGATCCGGTACGTCGGGAAGCCGTGGCGTTCGTGTATCCCAATGCCGATCCAGCGATCAATGATCTCGCCGCGTATCGTGTGCCACTCGACCAGCTCGAACTAACCACGGGTCTCGCCTTGCTGAGCACGCGGCAGTGATCGGAATGGCCAATCGATTGCAGAGGTGACGCGCTGACGCCAGCGTTGGATTACAGTCCGGCCATGACCCTGTCGACGATCCTCCCGGTTATTCACGCCGATCGCGTGCTACGCACGCCAGAGTCGCGTTTCGCCTCGATCGCGGATTTTCCGTACCTGCCCCACTACCTCGAGGTCGGAGGACTGCGCATCGCCTGCATCGATGAGGGGCCGCGCGACGCTGCGCCCGTACTGCTGATGCATGGCGAGCCCACCTGGTCTTACCTGTACCGCAAAATGATCCCGCCGCTCGTGGCCGCCGGCCATCGCGTGGTCGTGCCGGACCTCGTCGGTTTCGGGCGCTCGGACAAACCCTCGCATCCCGCCGACTACTCGTATCGCAATCACGTTTTGTGGATGAATGCCTGGTTGGCGGCGATGGACCTGCACGACATCACGCTCTTTTGTCAGGACTGGGGCTCTTTGATCGGTCTTCGCATGCTGACCCATGCTCCCGATCGCTTCGCCAGAGCGGTGCTCGGCAACGGCGGACTGCCGACGGGGCAGGGACGCAGCGTGCCACCGGCGTTCAAGATCTGGCGCGCCTTTGCGCGCTGGAGCCCGTGGTTTCCCATCGGCCGAATCGTCGCCAGCGGCTGTGCGAAAGGACTCACACCCGCCGAGATCGCCGCCTACGATGCGCCGTTTCCGACTCGGCGCCACCGCCTCGCGGCAAGACTCTTTCCGCGCTTCGTGCCCACGACGCCGGACGATCCCGAGCGCATCGCCAACGAAGAAGCGTGGCGGGTGCTCGAAAGCTGGCGAAAACCTTTCCTGACACTATTCAGCACCCGCGACCCGATCACGCGTGGCGGCGAACGAATGTTTCAAAAACGAGTGCCGGGTGCAGCCGATCAGCCCCACACCCTCATCCGTGGCGCCGGACATTTCTTGCAGGAAGACAAGGGCGAGGAGCTGGCTCAAAAAATTCATGAATTCATCATGGCGACTCGTCGATGAGCATGGCAATCAGCATGATCGGGTTGCTGGCGCTCGTCGCCGTCTATGCGATTTTCCTCTTTTGGTACGGAGGCCGAACGTCCCCCGTATCGACGGCCGAGGTGCAGGCGTTCCTCGGTCTCGTCAGGCAACAAGGCCTCGATCGAGACGATCCCGAACTCTATGCCTCGCTCGAAAAACTGCTGGCACAGGACGACGGTCGCGAGTTCCTGATGCTCAACCTCATCCACTATCGTGACAAGGCGGCCTATCCACCCGACATGAACTTCGGCGACAGCGCCGTCGCAGCCGATCGACGCTATGCACGTGCCTTCTTCCCCTGGCTGCTGCGCTACGGCAACGTTCCGGTTTTCATCGCCAGACGCAGCGGCTCTTTCATCGAGCCCGCGAACGTCGAGCACTGGCATGTGGTCGCAATGATCCGATACCGCAGTCGCCGCGATTTCATCCGCAGCGTTTCGGCGGTCGTCGACAAACAGATCATGGTCCATAAATGGGCCGCCATCGAAACCACCCACGTCTTCCCGGTCCGTCCGATCCTCTCTTTCATTGCCGTACGACTCGTCGTCGCGATCCTGCTGACAGTCGTCGCACTCATCGCCTGGAATCTCTGAAACCGAAACGGGGGCTTCGCTCATGAATCGCGCCGTCAAAGTCTTCGCCTGCGCCGCCATGGGCGGCGTTGCGCTGCAACTGGGTCTCGGCGCGGCGATCGCGGCGAATGGCTTGCGAACCGAGATTCGGCGTACCGCCCATGGTGTGCCACACGTCACGGCCAGCGACTACGCCGGACTCGGGCTTGGCATCGGCTATGCGAGTGCCGAAGATAATCTTTGCGAGTTGATGGATAGGATGCTGACGGTCCGCGGTGAGCGTGCCAAATATTTCGGCCCCGGAGACAAAGACGCCAACGTCGTTAGCGATGCGTACCACCGGCTGGTCGGTTACACCGGCCGAGTCGAAGCCTTGCTGGCCGGTCCTGCCGACTCGCCCAGCACGCCCTCCAAGGACGCACGAGCACTGCTCGCTGGTTTCGTGGCGGGCGTGAATCGCTACCTCCGCGACACCGGTGTCGATAAGCTGCCAGATACCCGCTGCCGGGGCGCAGACTGGGTGCAACCGATTACCGAACTCGACTACTGGCGCAACCTCTACGCCGGACAAGTGCCCCTGCAGATGGCAGGAATCGTCGGCGCGAAACCGCCAGTTCCGCAAACCGCTGCGCAAAATCTCCCTCAAACGGTCGCGCTCACGCGCGACGACCCACTGCCTGACCCGGAGATGCTCGGCTCGAACGCGTACGGCCTCGGCAAGCAGGCCACCAAGTCGGGTCGTGGTGCCCTGCTCGCCAATCCGCACTACCCCTGGGATGGCATCAATCGCTTTTATCGCATGCATTTGCTGATCCCGGGCAAGCTCAACGTCGTCGGCGCAGGTCTCATGAATACGCCGCTGGTCGGTATCGGCCACACCGAGCACATCGCCTGGACCCATACCGTTTCGACGGCCCGTCGCTTCGGGTACTTCGAGCTCGCGCTCGATCCGGCGGATCCGACGCGCTACCTCGTCGATGGCAAGTCCGTCGCGATGCTGCGTATCCCGATCAAGATCGCCGTCAAGTCGGCGACTGGCCTCAAAGAAATCGAACGCCTGCTTCATGCCACGCAGTACGGTCCGGTACTCGCCACCGAAACTTTCCCGTGGAGCTCTGCAAAAGCGTATGCGCTCGCCGTACCACCGCAAGGTCTGCGCATCGTCGATCAGTACCTCGCCATCTGGCAGGCGCGCAGTGTCGAGGAACTGCGAACGGCACTCGGTCGCTATCAGGCGACTCAGTTCAACACCACCGCCACCGATTCTCGAGGTCGTGCGTTCTTTGGCGACATGGGGATGATCCCCAAGGTGACGACGGCCCACGCCGAGCGCTGCACCACCTCGCCGCTTGCGCGCCAGCAATGGACGAGTCTGCGGATTCCGGTACTCGACGGCTCACGCAGCGACTGCGCCTGGCAGACCGATGCCGACGCTTCGGCGCCCGGCATCTTCGGATCCGCCGCAGCGCCACAGCTCTTCCGCGACGATTACGTGACCCAAAGCAACGACAGCCACTGGCTCAGCAATCCGAGCCAGCCGCTCGAGGGTTACTCGCCGATCTACGGCGACGAGCGTACGCCGCGCACGCTACGCACCCTGCTCGGGCTCGATATCGTCGATCGCCGACTGAAAGGTCGCGACGGACTTGCAGGACGCGGCTTCGACGTCGAATCGCTCAAAACTTCGCTTTTCAACAACCGCCATCTGGGCGGAGAAATCGCCCGTGACGACGTGGTGCACAGTTGCATCGAAAGCACTCCTGGCCCGATGTGCGACGCACTCCAGCGCTGGGACCTGCGAGTCGATCTCGACAGTCGGGCTGCACACGTTTTTCATCTGTTCGTGGAGGCAGGCGGATTGCAGTTCGAGCCCGGCTTCGATCCTGCAAAGCCGCTCGAGTGGCCCAAACGCCTCGATCGTGCCAGCCCTTTGGTGCG
>RGYP01000180.1 GCA_010031985.1 Gammaproteobacteria bacterium | reverse complement strand
CCATCGTCGAACGCGTCGACGTGGTCACCGGCGGTGCCTCGGCGGTGTACGGGTCCGACGCCGTGTCGGGCGTGGTCAACTTCATCACCAAGAAAGACTTCAGCGGTCTGCAAGTCGACGTCAACACCTCGCAATACGGCGAGGGCGATGGCATGGTGCAGAACGCGGCCATCACCACAGGCGGCAAGTTTGCCGACGATCGCGGGTCGGCCATCATTTCGTTCGGCTACACCAAGCGCGACGAAGTGCTGCAGGGCGACCGTCCGTACTCGAACTACAACCTCTTTGCCTCCGACGGCTACCGCTACGCCGGCACCTGGTACGAATATTCCTCCGATATCTTTGATCCGAGCCGTCGTGGTGGCTCGAGCAACGCCGGCGTCACGCGCGCCTCGCTGCGCTCCGCAACGGGTGGCTTCTCGACGCGTTACTTCACGCCGGATGGGCAGCTGGTCTCGAGCGCCGGGCTCGGTCAGTACCGCGGCAACTCGTCGTTCAACTACAACCCGTACAACTACTTCCAGGTTCCGCAGGAGCGTTGGTCGGCCTACGGCTCGGTTAACTTCGCCCTGTCCGATAACCTCGAAGTTTACGGTCGTTTGTTCGCCGTCAACTCCAACGTCCCGACGCAGCTCGCATCGTCGGCGTTTTTCGGCGGATCGACGGGCACGTTCGAGATCAACCTCGACAACCCCTTCCTCTCGGCCGCGCAACGCACCGCGCTGATCACGGCGTACAACAACGAAGCCGCCTTCCCCTATCCGGGTACCACGGCTCACGGCGTCTACAACCCGAATGCCGCAGCGGGCACTCAGCTCGTCAGAGTGACCGGTTTGCGTCGCCGTCTGATCGAGCTCGGACCCCGTGTCGGTGTGTCCGAGGGCAAGACGGTGCAGATGACCGCGGGGATGCGCGGCGATCTGGGCGAGACCGGCTGGAACTGGGACGCCTCGGCGCAGTTCGGTCGCGTGTCACGACTCGATGGTCTCGAGAACGACGTCAGCATCGATCGCGCTCGCAAGGCGATCCTCGCCATCCAAACGCCGACCGGCATCAAGTGCATCTCGGGTGGCGATTGCGTGCCAATCAACCTGTTCAGTGGCAATGGCCAGCCGTATCGCGATACGGGTGTGCCGATGACGGGTGCGGCGTCGCAAGCCGCGCTCGATTACGTCCGTGCGAACTACTACTCGACGCAGGTCAGCGAGCATCACTCGGCGTCGGTCAGTCTGTCGGGCAACGTCGACGCCATCAAGGTGGGTGAAGACCCCCTTGGCTTGGCCTTCGGTGCCGACTGGAACGAGTTCACCTCCGCTTTCCGTCCCGACGATCTCACCCAGTACGGTGGTGCGATGGGCCAGGGCGGTACGGCGCCACCGCTGTCGGGTCGCGTCGATTCGACCGAATTCTTTGCCGAGGCCTATCTGCCGATCGCTTCGGGCAAGCCGGGCATCGAGAATCTGGCCTTGGAAGCGGGTGTGCGTCTCTCCGAGACCAACCTCGCGGGCTCGTTCGAGACCTGGAAGATGGGCCTCGAATACTCACCGGTGCCGGGCTATCGCTTCCGTGCGATGGCGCAGCGCGCGGTACGCGCGCCAAACATCGGCGAGCAGTTCGCGCCTGCTTCCTTCGGTCTCGTCGAAGTGCGCTCCGACCCGTGTGCCGGTTCGGGGCCGGTCAGCAACCCGACGCTGCGCGCCAAGTGCTTGGCACAGGGTGCGCCGGCTTCGCAGATCGGCTCCATCCGTCCGCCGGCGGCGCAGCAGGCGGCGAGCATCGGTGGTGGTGCGGTCGCCCTCGGTGTGAAGCTCGACCCGGAAGAGGCAGATACCTTTACCGTCGGTCTGCAGATGAACCCGGAGTCGATCCCCGGCCTCTCGGCCTCGCTCGACTACTACGACATCAAGATCAACGGTGGTATCGGCTCCTACGGCGCGCAGGAAATTCTCGACAACTGCTTCGTCAATAACCTCGCGTCGTTCTGCAGCCTCGTCAAGCGCAACCCCATCGGTGAGCTCGAAGGCGACGGCTACGGCATCATTCAGGATGTCCGCAACCTCTCCGAGTTGACCGCGAAGGGTATCGACTACTCGGTCGGCTACAGCACCGAACTCGGCGAGTACAAAGTGTCGCTCGGACTCTCGGGCTCGCACACGCTGGAAAGCGACTTCACTTCGAGCCCGGGCGCTCCGGTCATCGAGTGCAAGGGCGTCTACGGCGACACCTGCGGCAACCCGACTCCGACCGATCGTGCCATCCTGTCGGTGGGGGTGACCTGGCGTTCACTCTCGGCGACGGCCTTCGTGCGTCACATCTCGGCGGTGGACGTGCAGGCCCGCAAGGATGATCCCGATCAAAAGGGTCGCAGCATCTACCTGATCGAAAACATTCCCGCCTACAACTACCTCGATTTGTCGCTGACCTGGAAGTGGAACGACCAGCTCCGCGTCACCCTCGCCGGGCAGAACCTGCTCGACAAGGAAATCACGGTGGTCGGCAACATTCCGGGTGCCAACACGGCGCCGAACGCATACGTCGACTCGTATGACCCGCTCGGCCCACGTTACAGCCTCGGTGTGTCGTACAAGTTCTGATCACTCGTACGTCCTTCAGGCCCTGACCAACTGGGGTGTCGCGCAAGCGGCACCCCAGTTTTTATTTGTGACCTTTCATTTTGTGATCAATGAATACCGAACAGGATCTGCTGCGCGTTGCGCGTGAGGCTGAGACGGCGGGCGATGTTGCTGCCGCTCGCGCGACCTATGAACGACTCCTCGAGATCAACGCGCGCCACGATCGCGCGCTGACGGCGCTCGCGCGGCTGGAGCTCGCCTCCGGCAAGGCCGAGCCGGCACTCGTCTGGCTCGAGCGGATGACGCCTGCCGAGCTTGAGCCTGCGGTGCTGACCGATCTTTTTTTGCTCAAGGCTGCCTCGTTGCGCATGCTGCGACGCCACGACGAGGAGGTGATCGCCTTGCAGTCGGCGCTGACGGTCGACCCTTACTGCTGGCCCGCGCTGCTGCAAAAAGCCGAGCTTTTCGAGCGTCAGGGCAAGCCCAAGGCGGCCGCCCAGCTCTATCGAGACGTACTCAAAATTTCACCGCCGCCCGAGTATCGACCCGAGGCCTTCAAAAAACCGCTGGCCCGCGCCGATCAGATGGTCGCAATGTATGCCGAGGCCCTCGAGATGACGCTGCTGCAGGCGCTCGATGGTCTGCCCGGACTCTCGCAGCGCTGGCGCGAGTCGGTGTCGATCATGGCTGGTCGCTCGAAGCCCTACGTGTCGATGAGCAATCAGCTCGCCGTTCCGCGCCTACCGGCGCAGCCGTTCTTTCGTCGCGAGATGTTCGACTGGGTCCCCGAACTCGAGAAACGCACGCCAGCGATTCGCGCCGAGATGATTGCCGCGATGAGCGAAGTCGGCGCCGAGTTTGCACCCTACGTGCAGTACAACCCGGGTGAGCCGGTGAACCAGTGGGCCGAGCTCAATCACTCGCGCAACTGGACGGCGTTTCATCTCTATCGCGGCGGCGAACCGGTTCCGGAAAACATCGCCCGCTGCCCGCAGACGGCCGAGGCCTTGAAGCTCATCGACGCGGTGCATCTCGCAGGGACCTGTCCGAACGCCATGTTTTCGGTACTCGCTCCCAAGGCAAAGATTCCGCCGCATCACGGCGAGTCGAACGCGCGGCTGGTCGCGCATCTGCCGCTCGTCGTGCCCGACAATTGTCTCTTTCGCGTGGGCTACGACGCGCGCCGCTGGACGGAAGGGGAGGTCGTTATTTTTGACGACACCATCGAGCACGAGGCAGCCAACGACAGCGACGAGATCCGTGTGGTCATGATCTTCGACGTGTGGAACCCGCTGCTCACGCCCGAAGAGCGGGTCATCGTGCAGCGCATGGCCGAGGTCGAACGCAAGTTCCGTTTCGACGCCTGAGGCAGTCTATCCCGCTAGAACCGGCTGGCGATCGGTACCGCATCGAAGGCGATCGTCAAGCGTTCATCGCGCCCCGGAAAACTCTCGACACCGTGCCACTGGTATGACGGAAAGAGCGCAAGTCGCCCGACCTCGGGTTGCACCCAGCCCGTCGCCTGCAGGCCCCTGATGGGGTAGGGCGGCTTGCCGAACGACAACCAGCCCGCACGCTGCGGGTGCTCGGTGATTTCTTTGGGTACGGTGACGTAATAAGCCGAGCTTATCCAGCCGCGCGGATGGATGTGGCTGACGTGACGGCCCGCGCCGCCCTCGAGCCGCACCGTCCAGCAGCCGTTCAGCCGATAGGCGCCGGCCTTGCGTCGGAACATCGGGTGCGTCGCATCGGCGGGCATCGAGTTCATCAGCTGCGCCATCGGCGCGCGGATCATGTCGAAGAAGGCGCGCAGCAAAGGGTCGGTTTCGGAGCCCGGGTGGATCTCGATCTGTGTTCCATCACGCACGGAGTTGACGAGCGGATGTGCGCTGAGCGTATGCCGCGCACGCAAACGCGCGGCAAGTGCCTGATTGAATTCTTCGATGTCGGCGTAACCGGGAGGTGCCTGCAGCCGGGTGTTGCGACACATTCGCGCGGGATCGGCGATGGCCCGCCAGGCGTCGTCACCGGCCATGCGCAAGGCGAGCGTGCGCAAGGCCCAGGCGAATTGGCCGCT
>RGYP01000179.1 GCA_010031985.1 Gammaproteobacteria bacterium | reverse complement strand
TAGCGATCGATGCTGCGATCAGGCATCAGCGGCCAGATGACGAGTGCCGCCGCAGCGAGCAGCAGCAAATCGAGGACTTCGCGATCACTCAAAGCCTTGCTCACGAGTCCATGCAGGACACTGCGCAGCGCGAGCAGCAAGGCCATGACGACGCCGATCGCCGCTGCAAGCTCGGGTAGCCGCGGCGCCATCGCGCCGAGCAGATAAGTCGTGAACAGCGTGATCTCGCTGGTGAGACCCGGGTCGGCGCTGCGACTGCGCCAATACGCGACGACCACCAACGCGCCGACGAACACGGCCCCGGCAACCAGTACCGCGACGCCCGGAAACTGCACCGCGATGGCGCCCGCAAGCGCCGCGATCACGTGCGTACGCAGCCCCCCAGCACTGCCCACCGACGGGTCGCGTTTACGACGCTCGCGTTCGATGCCGATCAGCAGCCCGACGGCGAGTGCGACGATGAACCCGACCAGCAGATCCATGGCGGGCTACGGCCTCGCGCTAGAAAGCGTTGAGCCCGGTCAACGCGCGACCGAGCGACAACTGATGAACGGTCTCGGTGCCTTCGTAGGTGATCACGCTCTCGAGATTGAGCGCGTGGCGAATCGGCGCGTACTCGGCAAGGATGCCTGCGCCACCCAGCAAATCGCGCGCCTCGCGCGCCACCTCGATGGCGCTTCGACAATTGTTCCACTTCGCGAGCGACACCTGCACCGGCGTCAGGATGCCTTTGTCCTTGCGTCGTGCGAGGTGCATGGCGAGCGACTCCCCGACCGCGATCTTGCGCGCCATCTCGGCGAGTCGGATCTGCACCGCCTGCGTGGCGGCAAGTGGCCGGCCGAAGAGCACCCGCTCTTTGGTGTGCCGCAGCGCCTCGTCCAAACAGGCCTGCGCCGCGCCGAGCACACCCCAAGAAATACCGAAGCGGGCTTGGGTCAGACAGGACAACGGTGCCTTGAGACCGACCGTCGAGCCCGGCAGCATGCTCGCCTCGGGAACCACTACGTCATCAAAGAAAAGTGCACCGGTCGCCGACGCACGCAAGGAAAACTTCCGCTCGATCTCCTGCACCGAGAAACCGGGCATGCCCTTTTCGAGCAGGAAACCACGCACGCCCTCCTCGGTCAGCGCCCACACCACGGCGACGTCTGACAAGGGCGCGTTGGTGATCCACATTTTCGAGCCGTTGATCACCCAATCACCCCCGCGACGACGCGCGGTCGTGTTCATGTTGAGCGGGTCCGAACCCCCATGCGCCTCGGTCAAGCCGAAACAACCGATCGCCTCGGCTTTCGCGAGCGCGGGCAACCAGCGCTTACGCTGCTCCTCGCTGCCGTAGGCGTGGATCGGGTACATCACGAGCGAACTCTGCACCGACACGAAGCTGCGCATTGCCGAGTCGCCACGCTCGAGCTCGCGGCAAATCAGCCCGTAGCACACCGCATTCAGGCCCGCACAACCATAGCCGTCGATCGAGGAGCCGAGCAGACCGAGTCGGGCCATCGACGCAATGACCTCGCGCGGGAACGTGTGGTCGGCGAAATGACGACCGATGATCGGCAGAACTTCCGAGTCGACGAAGCGTGCGACCGAGTCGCGCACCAGACGCTCCTCGTCTTGCAGTTCGTCCTCGATGCCGATCAAGTCCAAAGATTCGCTTGCCATGGGTGCCTCGGTGTTCACGCCACGACGCGCCGCTTGCGCAGCTCGTCGATGCTTGCTGACGTCATGCCCAGATCGCGCAGCACCTCGTCGGTGTGCTCGCCGGGCTTCGCCAGCTTGCCACCCTGCGAGGGTCGACGCCCGTCCATTTCGATCGGGAGGATGGGCAAGCGCGTCTCGCGCCCATCGGGAAGCGTCGTCGCCCCGAGGCCGCCACTCGCCATGAGGTGCGGGTCCTCGAACATGTCTTCGGGCTTGCCGATCGGCGCGAACGGCAGACCGGTGCGCTCGAGAATCGGCACGAGCTCGGCTTTGCTGTACGTCCTGAATAGATCGCGGACGCGCGGCAACAAGGCCTCGCGCTGCAAGACCCGCTGCGAGTTGGTCTTGAGGGTTTCGTCGGCTGCCAGTTCCGCCAAAGAAAACGCCTCACAGAATTTCTGCCAAAGACCGTCGGAGACGATGCCGACGAAGACGTGCTCGCCATCGCGCGTCTCGAAGACGTCGTAGATCGCCCACGCCGAGATGCGCACCGGCATGGGTTTTGCGGGCTGCCCGGTCACGGCCATCTGCGCCATGTGTTGACCGACGAGATACACCGTGGTTTCGAAGAGCGCACTGCTGACCTTTTGCCCGCGGCCGCTCGTCTGACGCTGCTGCAGTGCCGCCAACACGGCGATCGCGCCGAACATGCCGCCCGTGACGTCGATCACGGACGTTCCGGCGCGCAGCGGCCGTCCCGGCGGCCCGGTCATGTACGCGAGGCCACCCATCATCTGCGTCACCTCGTCGAGGGCGGCGCGCTTTTCGTAAGGACCCGAGAGGAAGCCCTTTTCCGAGCAGTAGATCAGGCGCGGATTCAGCGCCGCGAGGGCCTCGTAGCCGAGACCCAGCTTGTCCATCGTACCGGTACGGAAATTTTCGACGACCACGTCGGCCGCCGCGCACAAGCGACGCGCGAGGTCGAGCCCGTCGGCCGATTTGAGATCGAGGCAGATGCTGCGCTTGTTGCGGTTGTACATCGGGAAGTAGCCGGCACCGGAACCGAGCAGACTACGCGTCGAGTCGCCACCGATCGGCTCGATGCGCACCACCTCGGCGCCGAGCTCGACGAGCACCGCACCCACCGCCGGCCCCATCACCATGTGCGTGAACTCGACGATCTTGATGCCGTGCAGCGGCAAGCTTGCAGACTCGGACGAGGCAGCCATCACTTGGACTCCTGAATGAATCCGAGCGGCAGACCCGCATCGGGCGTAAATCCGTACAACTCTTCGCCGGGCAGCGCGTCACGCAGAATACGCCGCACCGCGAGCAACTTCTCGAGTTGGATGCCGGTTCTGAGGCCCATCGCCTCGAGCATGAAGACGAGATCCTCGGTCACGATGTTCCCGGACGCACCCGGAGCGAACGGACAACCGCCGAGACCGGCCAGCGAACTATCGAAGGTGTGGATATCCACCTCGAGCCCTGCGATCACGTTGGCGAGGCCAAGGCCCCGCGTATTGTGCAAATGCAAACCCGACAAGGCATGCTCGCCGACGGCTGCGCGCACACGGCGCACCAAATCTTTGACCTGCGCGGGGTTCGCATAGCCCGTCGTGTCGGAAAGGCCGACTTCATCGCAGCCAGCCTGCATCAAGGCTTCGGCGAGGGCGACCACCTTAGACCCTGGATTTACCTAGAGACGAACCGCCGATGACTGCTTCCAAGATACTGATCAGCGAAGTCGGGCCGCGCGATGGCTTGCAGAGCATCAAGTCGATCATGCCGCTCGCCGCGAAAAAAGCCTGGATCGATGCCGAGGCGGCAGCGGGCGTCACCGAGATCGAGGTGGGCAGCTTCGTGCCCGCCAGGTTGTTGCCGCAGCTCGCGAACGTGGCAGTTACGTGGTCGACGCGGTGTGCCCTCTCGTGACCAAGGTGCACCACGAAGTGAAGACACGAGCGGGAAAGGGTTTTCACATCGTGTACGTCGGCCACGAGGGCCACGAAGAGGCAGTGGGCACCATGGCAGTGGCTCCACAGGCCATCACACGTGTTGAATCGATCGCCGAGGTGAATGCACTCCCCAACTTCGACCAGCCGGTCGCCATGCTCGCCCAGACAACGCTCTCCCACCGCGAATGGAACGAAGTTGCAGTCGAGGTGAAGAAGCGATTCCCCGATGTCTGGACTCCCGGTCGAAGCGATCTTTGCTTTGCAACAACCAACAGACAGTCGGCGCTTATCTCGATTGCACCAAAGGTCGACGCGTTCGTTGTCATCGGCTCAGCAAACAGCTCGAACACTCGAGCCCTTGAACGACTCGCAACAGAGTCCGGTTGTGCCCGCGTCTATCGCGTGAACTCTGCAGACGAATTGCCCACCGACCTGCACGGCATCGTGGGAGTCACCGCAGGCGCATCGGCACCGGAAGAACTCGTGATGGGAGTTCTCGAGGCACTGCGACCCGCGCACGGCGTCGAAGAAATCTTCGTCACCGATGAAGACGAATACTTCCCTCCGCCACGCAACATTCGCGATCTGCAGGCTGCTGTCGATGTGGCCGTCACCGCAATGTGTGGTGCGTCCGTCTTGGCAACTCCGCGCATGGACGACCGTTCACTTGCAGCAAGCACTGTTCTTGAGGCACTCTCTCAGTCATGATTTCACCCACTCTTGAATCTGTTCGCATCTTTCTGCATCTCATCGCCGTCGCGGTGTGGGTGGGAGGACAAATCGTCTTGGCAGGAATTGTGCCTCGGTTGCGAACCGTTGCCCCTGACGCAATGAAGACAGTGGCTCAAGGATTTGCACGTATTGCATGGCCAGCATTTCTGGTCATTGTGTTCACCGGCATGTGGGGTCTTGGCACCATTGATGTTGCCGACCAAAGCTCTGCGTACCTTGCCACGTTTGGCGTCAAGATGCTTCTTGTCGGAATCGCAGTGATCGCCACCTTGATTCATTCACAAGGAACAAGCAAAGCCGCCAAAGGCATTGGTGG
>RGYP01000178.1 GCA_010031985.1 Gammaproteobacteria bacterium | reverse complement strand
GGCGTTCGATTTCGGCGGCGAGGGTCTGCGCACCCGTGGCTTCGAGCACCGAGAAACGACCCGCACCCAGATCGAGCCAGGCGAGACCGAAGCGCGTTTCGAGCGCCGGTCCGGTGCCAAGTGGTAGGACGGCCGCCAGCAAGGTCTCGCGACGTTCGTCGAGTAGCGCTGCATCCGTGACCGTGCCCGGCGTGACGACCCTGACCACGGCGCGTTCCACCGGCCCCTTCGATTTCGCCGGATCGCCGATTTGCTCGCAAATCGCCACCGACTCGCCTTTGCGGACTAGGCGCGCCAGATAATTATCGACCGCATGAAACGGCACCCCCGCCATCGGAATCGGTGCGCCGGCGGACTGGCCACGCGCCGTCAGCGTGATGTCGAGCAGCTGTGCGGCACGTCGAGCATCGTCGTAGAAGAGCTCATAGAAATCGCCCATCCGATAGAAGAGAAGGGCGTCCGGATGCTGCGCTTTCAGCCGCAGGTATTGCTGCATGACGGGCGTATGGTCGGAAGCTGAAGTCATCGTCTGCCTTTCGGGGCCACGCAGCGGAATCGGGGCGGCGAGTTTACCGTCCCTCGGGAGCCGGTCACCAACTCGGCGCGCCCATACGGCCCATCTGCCGTTGACGGCGCCCGGATCAGGCGGCTAAAACAAACGAGCGGCTTCAGGGGCCCGCAAAAAACAGGGGTACGCAACATCGAACGTGACATCCGCCGATTGGCGAAGCGCCTCGCCGCGACGGGGCAGACGGTCGCCACGGCCGAATCGTGTACCGGTGGTTGGCTCGCGAAATGCCTGACCGATCTTCCCGGCAGTTCCCGATGGTTCATGGCGGGTTGGGTTTGTTACGGCAACGAGGCCAAGCAGCGTGATCTCGGCGTGCGAGCGTTGACCCTGCGTAAGCACGGCGCGGTCAGCGAGGCCGTGGTCACCGAGCTCGTGCGTGGTGCCCTGCGACGCAGTGGTGCGCGGCATGCGATCGCGATCAGCGGCATCGCGGGTCCGGGCGGTGCGACCCCCGGCAAGCCCGTGGGTACGGTGTGGTTTGCGTTTGCGCGTCGGCAAGGCCGCGGCGTTCACTTGCAGACCGTGGTGCGCCGCTTTCGCGGTGGCCGCGATGACGTGCGTCGCAAGGCCGTCATCTTCGCGCTGCGCGGTTTATACAGTAGTGCCAAAAGCGCGGCCCTGTATACCGCGTGAACGCGTCGTGAAATAAAAGTATTTCCCGGGTTTTTCAGCGTTCCCCGCGGCATTGGCTGTGGGATAATTTTCGCCCTCTCCGCTCTATCTTTTTTTCCTTTTCCTTCGTGGGGGATTCATGGACGACAACCGCAAGAAAGCCCTTTCCACCACCCTCGGTCAAATCGAAAAGCAATTTGGCAAAGGGTCGGTCATGCGTCTGGGCGACGCCTCTGCCGCTTACGACGTCGAAGCCGTTTCGACTGGGTCGCTCGGCCTCGACATCGCGCTCGGCATCGGCGGCTTGCCGCGCGGTCGCGTCGTCGAGATCTACGGGCCCGAGTCTTCCGGCAAAACCACGCTGACACTCGAGGTCATCGCCGAGATCCAGCGTAACGGCGGCACCGCCGCCTTCGTCGACGCCGAGCACGCGCTCGATCCGGTATACGCCGAAAAACTCGGTGTCAACGTCAACGACCTGCTGGTCTCGCAGCCCGACACCGGCGAGCAGGCGCTCGAAATCACCGACATGCTCGTGCGCTCGGGTGCGGTCGACATCGTCGTGGTCGACTCGGTCGCCGCACTGACCCCCAAGGCCGAGATCGAAGGCGAGATGGGCGAACTGCAAGTCGGTCTGCACGCGCGCCTCATGTCGCAAGCGTTGCGCAAGCTCACCGGCAACATCAAACGTTCGAACACCATCGTCATCTTCATCAACCAAATCCGTCTCAAGATCGGTGTGATGTTCGGCAACCCCGAAACCACCACGGGCGGCAATGCGCTCAAGTTCTACTCTTCGGTGCGTCTCGACATCCGCCGCATCGGTGCCATCAAGAACGGCGAAGAGGTGGTCGGCAACCAGACCCGCGTCAAGGTGGTCAAGAACAAGGTCGCCCCGCCGTTCCGCGAGGCCGAGTTCGAAATCATGTACGGCGAGGGCATCTCGCGCGAAGGCGAAATCATCGAACTCGGCGCCGCACAGAACATCATCGAGAAGTCGGGTGCCTGGTACTCCTACAAGGGCGAACGTATCGGTCAGGGCAAGGAGAACGTGCGCGAGTTCCTCAAGAACAACGCCAAGATCGCCCGTGAGATCGAAGAACAGGTGCGTGCCAAGCTGCTCGTGGTCAAGCCGCCACGCGGCGCCGCCGAAGCCGCCGAGTAAGCTTGGCGGCAGAGTCTGACCCGCTCGAGTCGGCGCGCCGAGCAGCGCTATTGCTGCTCGGCCGCCGCGACTTCGCTTCCTTCGAACTGCGCGACAAGCTGCTGGCCAAGGGGCACGCGGCGGCGATCGTCGATGACACCCTCGCAGCCCTGAAGAACGAGCGCCTGCTCGACGACGGGCGTTTTCTCGACAACTTCGTGCGGGCCCACGCGGGTCGCGGCCAAGGCCCCGCCCGTATCCGCCAGGAACTGCGGCAGCTCGGCTTCGGCAGCGAGCCCATCGAAACCGCCCTGGCGGCGGGGCCCGACTTCCTGACCCTCTGCCGCGAGGTCCGAGTCCGCAAGTTCGGGGCGAGGGCGCCCGGCAGCTGGGCTGAAAAGGGCAAACAGGCGAGATTTTTGCAGTATCGGGGCTTTTCGTCGGATCATATCCGGCTGGCAATGGGCCAGGACCCCGATTCCTCCGAAAATCCCGCCGATGACTACGACTAAACCGGGCAAGCCGCCCTACATGAGTGCCGCCCAAGTGCGGCGCGCCTTTCTCGAATTTTTTCAGGGCCGCGGTCACGCGATCGTCGCCTCGAGTTCGCTCGTCCCGGGTAACGATCCGACCCTGTTGTTCAGCAACGCGGGCATGGTCCAGTTCAAGGACGTCTTCCTCGGCAAGGACAAGCGCGACTACGTGCGCGCCACCACCTCGCAGCGCTGCGTGCGCGCCGGCGGCAAACACAACGATCTCGAGAACGTCGGCTACACGGCGCGTCACCACACGTTCTTCGAGATGCTCGGCAACTTTTCTTTTGGCGACTATTTCAAGCGCGACGCGATCCGCTACGCCTGGGATTTCGTCACCGGGACGCTGCAACTCGATCCCGGCCGACTTTGGGTCACGGTCTTCAAGGACGACGACGAAGCCGCCGACATCTGGATCAAAGAAATCGGCGTCTCTCCCGAGCGCGTGACGCGCATGGGCGAGAAGTCGAATTTTTGGGCGATGGGCGATACCGGTCCTTGCGGACCCTGCACCGAGATTTTCTACGACCACGGCGCGCACATCCCGGGCGGACCGCCGGGGTCGCCCGACGAGGACGGCGATCGCTACGTCGAGATCTGGAACCTCGTCTTCATGCAGTACGATCGCGCGCCCGATGGCACGCTGACACCCCTGCCCAAGCCTTCGGTCGACACCGGTGCCGGACTCGAGCGCCTGTCGGCGGTGATGCAGGGCATCACCAACAATTACGACATCGATCTCTTCCGCGGCATCGTGCAGGCCGCCGCCGATCTCGCCGGCACCAAAGATTTGACCAATCCGTCGCTGCGCGTGATTGCCGATCACATCCGCGCCTGTACGTTCCTGATCGTCGATGGCGTGCTGCCCTCGAACGAAGGTCGCGGTTACGTTCTGCGCCGCATCATCCGTCGTGCCATCCGCCACGGCCACAAACTCGGCATCAATGGCGCGTTTTTCCACAAGCTGGTGTCGGCGCTCGAGACGCAAATGGGCGAAGCCTATCCCGAGCTGCGAGCCGGCGCCGAGCTGGCCCGGCGCGTGCTGCTGCAGGAAGAAGAGCGCTTTGCCGAAACTTTGAGCACCGGCATGTCGCTACTCACCGAGGCGCTCGATCGGCTCGGCGCGAGCTCCGGCCGAACGCTCGATGGCGAGACGGTGTTTCGGCTCTACGATACCTACGGTTTTCCCGCAGATCTGACGGGCGACGTCGCTCGGGAGCGGGGATTCGCCATCGACAATGCCGGATTCGAGGCCGCCATGGAGGCGCAGCGTGAGCGTGCACGCGCCGCCAGTCGCTTCGGCGTCGATCTTCGCGGGGGTGCGCAGATCGATCTTGCGACCCGTTTTTGTGGCTACCAAAGCACGCGTGGTGAGTCGAAAGTCATCGCCCTGCTGCGCGAGGGCGAGCGGGTCAGCGAGCTGAAGCCCGGCGAGCGCGGCGAGGTCATCCTCGAAACGACCCCGTTCTACGCAGAGTCGGGTGGCCAGGTGGGTGACGCCGGCGAATTGCGCGGCGTCGGCGCTGCCTCAGCTGCCGCGGCAGGCGTTCACTTCATCGTCGAAGATACGCAGAAGCGCGGCACCGCGGGTGCCCACTCGCATCTTGGACATGTAGCGACCGATGGCGCAGCGATCCGCGAAGGCATGATGCTGACCGCGATCGTCGATGAGCGCTTGCGTGGCGCGACGGCGCTCAACCATTCGGCGACGCACCTGCTGCATGCGGCGCTGCGTGAGGTACTGGGTACGCACGTGCAGCAGAAGGGCTCGCTGGTTGCGCCCGATCGACTGCGTTTCGATTTCTCGCACTTTCAGGCG
>RGYP01000177.1 GCA_010031985.1 Gammaproteobacteria bacterium | reverse complement strand
CTCTCGGACTCCTCGCGATCGGACGCGCTCCGCACCGAGATCTCGCGGCTCCCGGTCCAAGCCGCGAGATCTCGGTGCGGAGCGCGTCCGATCGCGAGGAGTCCGAGAGAAATCCGCTTCAAAAAAATCGGCGAGATCCCATGAGTTTGACCCACCTGCAGCGTCTCGAGGCCGAAAGTATCCACATCATGCGCGAGGTCGTCGCCGAAGCGGAGCGCCCGGTCATGCTCTACACCGCGGGCAAGGACAGCGCGACCATGTTGCACATCGCGCGCAAGGCTTTTTTTCCGGCGCCACCGCCATTCCCGCTGCTGCACATCGACACCACTTGGGAATTTCGCGAGATGTATGAGATGCGCGAGAAAGTCGCGCGCGAATACGGCATGACCTTGCTGGTGCATCGTAACCCTGAGGCGCTGCGCCTGGGCATCAACCCCTTCACCCATGGTTCGCAGATCCACGCCGATCTTTGGAATACGGAAGGGCTGCGACAGGCGCTTGATGCGCATCGTTTCGATGTTGCTTTCGGCGGGGCGCGGCGCGATGAGGAAAAATCGCGCGCCAAAGAGCGCGTATTTTCGTTCCGCAACGCTCAGCATCGTTGGGATCCGAAAAACCAGCGGCCCGAGCTCTGGAACCTGTACAACGCGCGTAAACAGACGGGTGAGTCGATCCGCGTGTTTCCGCTCTCCAACTGGACCGAGCTCGATGTTTGGCAGTACCTCTATCGGGAAAAGGTACCGATCGTGCCGCTCTATCTGGCTCGCGAGCGGCCGGTCGTCGAGCGTAACGGCACTTTGCTGATGGTCGATGACGAGCGCATGCCTTTGCAGGCGGGCGAGATCCCCGTCATGCGCAAGGTGCGTTTCCGCACGCTCGGCTGCTATCCGTTGTCGGGCGCCATCGAGAGCGAGGCTGCGACCCTGCCCGAAGTGATCGACGAAATGCTGCGCTCGCGACAGAGCGAGCGGCAGGGCCGTTTGATCGATCACGACGGTCCGGCTTCGATGGAGCGCAAGAAGCAAGAAGGGTATTTCTGATATGGCCGCCCCAAAGAAAAAAGTGACTACCGAGTCCGCTCGGCGCGACGTCGATGCTTGGCTGCAGGAGCACGAAGCCAAGGATCTGCTGCGCTTCATCACTTGCGGCAGCGTCGATGATGGCAAGAGTACGCTGATCGGACGATTGCTCTACGAGTCGAAGATGATCTTCGACGATCAGTTGGCCGCGATCGAGGCCGACAGCCGCAAGTGGGGGACCCAAGGCGAAGACATCGATTTCGCGTTGCTCGTCGATGGTTTGGCCGCCGAGCGCGAGCAGGGCATCACCATCGACGTGGCGTACCGTTTTTTCACGACGGCACGCCGTAAATACATCGTTGCCGATACCCCGGGTCACGAGCAGTACACGCGCAACATGGTCACGGGCGCTTCGACCGCCGACGTCGCCGTCATCCTGATCGATGCGCGCAAGGGTGTGCTCACGCAGACTCGGCGACACAGTTACCTTGCCAGTCTGCTCGGCATCCGCAAGGTTCTGGTCGCAGTCAACAAAATGGACATGGTCGATTACGCGCAGCGCAGCTTCGAGCAGATCGCCAACGATTATCGTGCGTTCGCAGCGCAGCTCGGCTTCGAGGAGATCACGCTGGTGCCGCTCTCGGCGCTCAAGGGCGACAACGTCATCGCGCCGAGTGCGCGCATGCTCTGGTATCGCGGCCCGACGCTCATGGGCTACCTCGAGACCGTCGAGGTCGAGCGTGGACGCCGCGAGTCTGCGCCGCTGCGTCTTCCCGTGCAGTGGGTCAATCGACCGAACGCCGACTTCCGTGGCTACGCGGGTTTGATCGCGAGCGGCAGCGTTCGGCGGGGCGATCGGGTCCGCGTACAACCCTCGGGTCAGGAGAGTCGTGTGGCACGCATCGTCACGGCCGACGGCGATCTCGAGCAGGCGCTTGCAGGGCAATCGATCACACTCACGCTCGAGGACGAGCTCGACGTCTCGCGCGGCGACGTCATCAGTGCTGCCGCAAGTCCTGCCGAGACGGCCGATCAGTTCGAAACCACGCTCGTATGGCTCGGCGACGAACCGATGCTGCCCGGCCGCTCGTATCTTTTGAAAGCGGGTACGCGCACGGTGGGGGCAAGCTTTGCGACTCCCAAGCACAAGATCAACGTCAACACGCTCGAGCAACTCGCGGCCAAACAGCTCGAGCTCAATGAAATCGGCGTGTGCAATTTGTCACTCGATCGCTCGATTGCCTTCGATCCTTACGGACAAGACAGGGCGATGGGCAGCTTCATCGTCATCGATCGACTGAGCAATGCCACGGTCGGCGCCGGTCTCATTCACTTCGCGCTGCGCAGGGCGAGCAATATCCATCGTCAGGCGGTCACCGTCGACAAGGCCGCACGCGCGGGCATCAAGGGTCACAAGCCGGTCGTCATTTGGTTCACCGGGCTCTCGGGATCCGGCAAATCCACGATCGCCAACGCGCTCGAACAGCGGTTGCTCGCGCGCGGTTGCCACAGTTATCTGCTCGACGGCGACAACGTGCGGCACGGTCTGAATCGCGACCTCGGCTTCACGGCTGCCGATCGTGTCGAGAACATCCGACGCGTCGGCGAAGTTGCAAGGCTGATGGTCGATGCGGGGCTCGTCGTCCTCACGGCCTTCATTTCTCCCTACCGGGCCGAGCGGCAGATGGCGCGAGCGCTGTTCGCCGAGGGCGAGTTCATCGAAGTGCACGTCGACACACCGCTCGCCGTGGCCGAGTCGCGCGATGTCAAAGGTCTTTATCGCAAGGCGCGGCGCGGTGAGCTCAAGAATTTCACCGGCATCGACTCGCCCTACGAAGCGCCGGAGGCACCGGAGCTCAGACTCAACACGGTCGATTGCACGGTGGATGAGGCCGCCGAGCGCGTACTCGCCTTGATGCAGGCCCGCGGTATCCTCGCGGCGGGGGTATGACGATGAAAAATTCGGGTCAAGATAGATACGCCGAAATCCGCGAAGCAGTGCGCGCGCTCTGCGCGCAGTTTCCGGACGAATACTTTCGCAAGGTCGATTCCGAGCGCGGCTATCCGGTCGAGTTCGTCGAGGCGCTCACCGCGGCCGGTTGGCTCGCGGCGCTGATCCCGCAGCAATACGGCGGTTCGGGGCTTTCGCTCGCCGAGGCCTCGGTCATCATGGAGGAAATCAACCGCTCGGGCGGAAACTCCGGCGCCTGTCACGGGCAGATGTACGTGATGAACGTGCTGGTGCGTCATGGCAGCGAGGCGCAGCGCAGCACGCTCTTGCCCAAGATTGCCTCGGGCGAACTGCGCATGCAGTCGATGGCGGTCACCGAACCCACGACCGGCACCGACACCACCAAGCTCAAGACCACGGCGGTTCGCAAGGGTGATCGCTACGTCGTCAACGGCCAGAAAGTGTGGATCTCGCGGGTGCAGCACTCCGACCTGATCGTGCTGCTCGCACGCACTACACCGCTCGCCGAGGTACAGCGCAAGTCAGACGGCCTGTCGGTATTTTTGGTCGACGTGCGCGCGGCGATGGGCAAGGGCCTTTCTTTGCGAGCCATCCCGAACATGGTCAACCACGAGACCAACGAACTGTTCTTCGACAATCTCGAGATCCCGGCAGACAGCCTGATCGGCGAGGAGGGCAAGGGCTTTCGCTACATCCTCGATGGCCTGAATGCCGAGCGCGTGTTGATCGCGGCCGAATGCATCGGCGATGCCTACTGGTTCGTCGAGCGTGCCACCCGCTATGCCAACGAGCGCATCGTGTTCGATCGTCCGATCGGCAAAAATCAAGGCGTGCAGTTCCCGATCGCCGAGAGTTACATCGAGACCGAGGCCGCGAGCCTCATGCGCTTTCGAGCCTGCGAACTCTACGATGCGCAGCAGCCCTGCGGCGCCGAAGCCAACATGGCCAAATATTTGGCCGCCAAAGCGTCGTGGGAAGCCGCCAACGCTTGTCTGCAGACCCACGGCGGATTCGGCTTCGCGGCCGAATACGACGTCGAGCGAAAGTTTCGTGAGACGCGTCTTTATCAGGTGGCGCCGATCTCGACCAATCTCATTCTCTCGTACGTTGCCGAGCACGAGCTCGGGCTGCCACGCTCCTACTGAGGCGTCGGGCCGTCCTCGCAGCCACAACGCTCGAGTAGATATCGGGCTGCCTCGGCGCCGCTCTCGGCGTAGTGCACGAGATCGCGATCCACGCTCGAGATGTAGCCCTCGCTCGCAAGCAGATCCAGGGGCGCCACGCGGCGCCAATAATCTTTGCCGACGAGCACGATCGGAATCGGCGCGATGGTGCGCGTGGCGACGAGATTGAGCGCTTCGTAGACTTCGTCGAGTGTCCCGAATCCTCCCGGCAGAGCGACGAGTGCTCGCGCGCGGAACATGAAATGCATTTTGCGCAGGGCGAAGTACCTGAAGCGAAACGCGAGTCCGGGCGTGATGTAGGGATTCGGGAATTGCTCGTGGGGCAGACGAATGTTGAAACCGATGGTGGGCGCACCGGCCTCGCTCGCACCGCGATTCGCCGCCTCCATCAGTCCCGGACCGCCGCCGGTCGCGATCACCAGCCGATGGCAACCCGGCGTGTGCAGTGCGCCGCGGCTCATCTCGTAACCGAAGCGGCGCGCTTCTTCGTAGTACCGGCGTTGCTCGTCACTCGCTCCCTCGCTTTCCGGGGAGG
>RGYP01000176.1 GCA_010031985.1 Gammaproteobacteria bacterium | reverse complement strand
GAGCGCGCCCTCGAACTCATGTGCAAACGACTCGCGAGCCGCGTCGCCTTCGGCAAACCGATCGCCACGCAAGGCGTATGGCGCGAACGCATCGCCGAATCACGCATGCTGATCGAACAGGCGCGTCTGCTCACGCTCAAAGCGGCCTGGATGATGGATGTCGCCGGCAACAAGGCGGCACGCAACGAGATCGCCATGATCAAAGTCGTGGCACCGAACGTGGCACTGCGCGTGCTCGACTGGGCGATCCAGGCACACGGCGCCGCCGGTGTCAGCGAGGACTTCCCACTCGCATACGCCTACGCAGGCCAGCGCACCCTGCGCTTCGCCGACGGCCCCGACGAAGTCCATCGAGACGCGATCGCCAAACTCGAACTCGGCAAGTACATGCCGAAAACGCCCAGATGAACTTCGGCGCTCGCGCCATAGACTTTTTTTTGATCGGCGTCGTCATCGTGCAGACGGCGACGGCCGCGAGCGCAGCCGAACCCGCCGCGCCGTCGCGCCCCAACATCGTCGTGATCGTCGCCGACGATCTCGGCTACAGCGATCTCGGCAGTTTCGGCGGTGAGATCCGCACGCCCAATCTCGATGCGCTCGCTGCCGAAGGCACGCGCTTTGCCAATTTTCACGTAGCAGGCGAGTGCTCGCCGACTCGCGCCATGCTCCTGACCGGGGTACGCAGCCATCGCACGGGCGTTGGCGCCATGCACGAGTCCGTACCACGTGAACTAGAAGGCAAGCCGGGCTACCTCACCGTGCTCAAGCCCGACGTGCTCACGGTGAGCAGTCTCTTGCAGCGCAACGGCTATCGAACGTATGCAGTCGGCAAATGGCACGTCGGCAAAGAGCCGTACAACCTGCCGCCGGCGCGCGGCTTCGACCACTCGATCGTTCAAGGCGACAGCGGCTCGGACAACTGGGTGCCGACGCAGCGTTACCTGGCGCTGACCGATCGCGTCTATTGGTTCGAAGATGGCAAGCCGGCGACGATGCCCGCGGAATATTATTCCTCGACTTTCTACGCCGATCGCGCCATCGCTTACCTGCGTAACGATTGGGCCGCGCAGCGCAGCGCCGCCTCTGAAACTCGTCCACCGTTTTTTCTTTATCTGGCCTTTCAGGCCAACCACACCCCGCTGCAAGCCCCTGCCGACATGGTGGCGCGTCAGCGCGGGCGCTACGATGCGGGCTGGCAGGCGATCCGCGAACAAAGATTTCGGCGCACGCAGGAGCTCGGACTGCTACCGCCTGGCACGCAGCTCGCAGCCTGGCCCGGACTCGAGGACTGGAATGCGCTGAACCCGACGCGCAAAGCCTACGAGACGCGCCGCATGGAAGTGTATGCCGCCATGGCCGAAACCATGGACCGCGAAATCGGGCGGGTGCGCGCGGCGATCAAAGATTTGGGTGTCGATGACAACACCATCTTCGTGTTTCTCTCCGACAACGGCGCCGAACCCTCGGACCCTTACGAGTATCTCTCGGGCCGGGCTTGGCTCGCGACGCAGTACACCCGCGACACCGACCGCCTCGGCAGCAAAGGAGCGTACGCGACCATGGGCCGCAACTGGGCCGCCGCGGCCGTCTCGCCACTAGCGACGCACAAGTTCTTTGCCGGCGAAGGCGGATTGCGCGTGCCGTTGATCATCCGCGAACCCGTGCGCCGCAGTGCGATCCACCGAGGCTTCACGCACGTCACCGACGTCACACCCACGCTCCTGGAGTTTGCGGGCGTCACCCACCCGGGCAAGGCTGCCGGTGTCGAGCCGCCGACCGGACGCAGCCTCGTCAACGTGCTGCGCGACGGCAGCGCCAGCGTTCGTGCCGCTGACGACACCTTGGGGTACGAACTCGCGGGCAATGCCGCGCTGTTCGCGGGCGATCTGAAACTCGTGCGCAACCAGCCACCCGTCGGCACGGGTGACTGGCAACTCTTCGACATCGCGCGCGACCCCGGTGAAACCCGCGATCTGCGCGCGAGCCGACCAGCCGATTTCGCGCGCCTGCTCGCGGCGTACAAGGAGTACGAGAACACCGACGGCGTACGACCCCTGCCCGCCGGCTACGAGCCACGCGATCAAGTCGCCATGAATGCGTTGCGCAGGGTGATTCTGCCGAGTCTGTGGTGGCCCGCGCTGCTGACGATCGCTCTCGTTGTCGGACTCTGGGCGCTACTGGGTCGAAGAAACAAAACTTGACTTGAACTCCACCCGGGTGATCGTGTCGAATGCGCCACCCTAAGAATGCAAGGATGCATGATGACAACGCCTCGTTCATCGCTCTCGCTCAAACGCCGTCGTTCGTCGATCGGCGTGGCCATGCTCGCGAGCGGGGCCTCACTGCTCGGGTCGCTGCCCGCCCCAGCACAACCAGCGCGGGCCGCCAGCCAAAATGCCACCGCCGAAGATGCCCTCGAAGAGGTCGTGGTCACCGGCAGACGCGAGCCCGGCATGGTGATCGGCGACATCGCGCCCGAAACCCAACTATCGTCCGAAGAAATCCGCGCGCTCGGCGTGAGCTCGGTCGCCGAATTGCTGACGGCGCTCGGACCGCAACTCGGTAGCAGTCGTGGTCGCGGCGGCGGCCGACCCGTCGTGCTCATCAATGGTGTGCGGGTCTCGGGGTTCGGCGAAATCCGTGATCTGCCAACCGAAGCCATCCTGCGCACCGACATCTTCCCCGAAGAGGTTGCACTCAAATACGGTTATCGCGCCGATCAACGCGTGGTCAACATCGTGCTGCGACCGCGCTTCAAAGCTTTCACGGGTGAGTTCGGCGCCCGCGGCACCACCGAGGGCGGACGCGAGGGCGCCGACCTCAACGCCAGCTGGCTGGACATTCGTCGTGATGATCGCTGGCAGGTCGACCTGAAGGCACGACGCGACGAAGAGCTGCTCGAATCGCAGCGCAACGTGATCGGCGCCTCGGGCACGCGTAATGCCGATGCGGCACTGCGCAGCCTCGCGCCCGCGACCGATCAGCTCACCGCCAACTTCGTACTGGCGAAGCCGTTCGCGGCGGGCAGCTCGTTCACACTGAACGCCACGCTCGACGACACGGCGCGCGAATCTTTGCTCGGACTGCGGCCGAGCGCCACCGGCCCTGCCCCACTGCGACGCGACGCCGACACGCTCGACTCGCATCTCGGTGGTATCGTGCAAGGCGCACGTCGCGGCTGGCGTTGGTCCGCCACGCTCAACGCCGATCGCAGCGACTCGACGACCACCTTGACGGGCGGCGCCAACAACACATCCTCGCGCACCGACTCGGCGGATCTCGATCTTGTCCTCAACGGGTCCGCATTCGATCTGCCCGCGGGCGCCGTCGGCATCACGCTCAAAGGCAGCGCGGGTACCCGCAGCATCGATAGCGTCTCGCAACGACTCACCTCGAGTGTCGTGACCGACCTGTCACGCGACCAACGCGAACTGCAACTCAACGTCGATCTGCCCTTGTGGCGTGGTAGCGGTGACGGCGAATTCACCCCCCGACTCGGTGCCAACTTCAATCAAAGTTACGAAGACATCTCCGATGTCGGCGGCCTGCAGACCACGGGTTTTGGTTTCAATTGGTCGACGGGACGTCTGCTGCGCGTGATCGCCTCGATGACCGACGAGCAGGGCGCGCCGACGATGCAACAACTCGGTGGCGCGATCATCACCACACCGTTCGTGCGCAGCTTCGACTTCGTGCGCGGCGAGACCGTGGAGATCACGCGCATCGACGGCGGTAATGCCTCGCTGTCGGCCGACCGTCGCGAGGTGCTCAAACTCGGCATCGGTTCACGCCCCTTCGAAGACATCGATCTCGATCTCAATGCCGATTACGTCCGCAGCCGCTCGCGCGACGTCATCAGCGGCTTGCCGCTCGCGACACCCGACCTCGAGCGCGCCTTCCGCGATCGCTTCTCGCGCGATGCCAGCGGCAGGCTGCTCACCATAGACGCCCGACCCGTCAATTTCTTTGGTCGAGACCGTGACGAGTTGCGCCTGACCATCAATCTGACGCGCCCTTGGGGGCCGCAGCCCGAAGCCCCGAGCTTCCCGTCCCGCGGCAACCCGGGCAGCGGCGGCGCACCGACCACGGGCGCGCCCGTCCGTGTGCCCGCGAGCGCGCCCGCCGACGACGCCGCGCGACGCGCCCGCATGGCGCAGATGGGCGAACGCTTTCTCGCCTTCTCGCGGCGCGGCAGCCTGCAGTTCACGCTCACCTATACCGAACGCTTGGCCGACGAGATCACCATCGCGCGCAACTTGCCGACGCTCGACCTGCTCGGCGGCGAGACGCTGTTCGACAGCACCGGTAATCCGCGACGCGAGCTCGAAGCGCAGTTCGGCGCCAACCGCAACGGCTTCGGTGCGCGCGTGATCACGCAGTGGCGCAGCGGTAGCGCCATCAAAGGAAACTCGGTCGCCAGCAGCACGAACCCGAGCGGTCGCGGCGACCTAGACTTTTCGGCGCTCACCACCGTCAACCTGCGCCTGTTCGCCGATCTCGGGCTGCAGCCCTGGGCGCGCGATCACCAGTTCCTGCGCGGCGCCCGAGTGAGCCTCGTCATCGGCAACCTCTTCAACGAGCGTCAAAAGGTCCGCGCTGCCGATGGCTCGGTACCGGTGAACTACCAGCCCGACCTGCTCGATCCGCAGGGTCGCAACGTGCGCCTCAACTTCCGCAAACTGTTCTTTCCCAATTTCACCCCGCCCGGAG
>RGYP01000175.1 GCA_010031985.1 Gammaproteobacteria bacterium | reverse complement strand
CTCAACGATCCCGCAGCCGCTGCCGGCTGCAGACGCGCGCCGACTCGCCGAGGTGGTCGCGCAGATTCGCCGCGACTACGTCGATGAAATTCCCGACGGCAAATTGATCGAGGGCGCCTTGCGGGGTCTGCTCGCGGGGCTCGATGCGCACTCCGAATACCTCGATCCGCGCGAGTACGAAGAGCTGCGGCGCGGTGCCGCCGGCAACTATCCGGGTATCGGAATCGAAGTCTCCGCCGACAACGGCTTCATCAAAGTTCAGCGGCCACTCGAAGAATCGCCCGCGGCGCGCGCCGGAATCCGCGCCGGCGATCTGATCCTGCGCATCGACGGCGAGCCGGTCGGTGCCAACGTCGCCGCTGCGATCGAGCAGATGCGCGGGCCGGCAGGGTCTTTGGTCAAACTCACGGTGCGACGCGCCGCAGGCGATGAACTGGTCGACGTGGTGCTCGAGCGTGCGCGGGTCGAAGTGCACAGCGTGAGCGGCGAGCGGCTCGATGCCGGTTACGGTTATCTGCGAATCGCCGCGTTCAGCGACACGACGCCGGCGGATTTCGAGCGCACGGTCGAGCGGCTGCGTCGCGAGCAACCCGAGCTGCGCGGCATCGTCATCGACCTGCGTAACAATCCCGGCGGTGTGCTCGAGGCGGCCGTTGCGGTGGCCGACACCATGCTCGACCAAGGCAACATCGTCAGCGCGCGCGGTCGTGCGGCCGATGCCCGATTCCGCATGGACGCGAAGCCCGGACAGATCCTCGAGGGCATCGACATCGCGGTGTTGGTCAACGGCGCTTCGGCCTCGGCAGCCGAGATCGTCGCCGGGGCGCTCAAAGATAATGGCCGCGCGCTGCTCGTCGGTCGGCGTACCTATGGCAAGGGGTCGGTGCAAAGCGTGATCCCGCTCGCCGACGGGCACGCGATCAAGCTGACCACCTCCCGTTACGCGACGCCCTCCGGAGCCTACATCAACGAGCGGGGCATCGCGCCCGACGTCGCCTTGGCCGGCCCCGATTCCGCGCCGACCGACCCGAGCATCGACGATGAGGTACGTGCCGCCATGCGCGAACTGCAGCGCCGCGCACCCCGAAGCACTCGAACCGCCGAAAACAGGAAGCCCCGCGCATGATCGAGTTGCTGCAGTATTTTTTGGACTTCGTCCTCAACCTCGATAGCCACCTCGTCGAGTTGATGCGTCAGTACGGGCTCTGGATCTACGCGATTTTATTCGCGATCGTTTTTGCCGAAACGGGACTCGTGGTCACGCCCTGGTTGCCTGGTGATTCGCTGCTGTTCGCCGTCGGTACCCTTGCCGCCATCGACACCAGCGGCACGCTGCATGCGCCGACGGTCGCGGTGTTTTTGATCGTGGCGGCCATCCTCGGCAACAGCTGCAACTACGCCATCGGCAAAGCCATCGGGCCGCCGGCCTTCAGCGGCCGCTACCGATTGCTCAGGGTGGAGTATCTGCGCCAGACCGAAGCGTATTTCGACAAGCACGGTGGCAAGACGGTGATGTTGTCGCGCTTCTTGCCGATCTTGCGCACCTTCGCGCCGTTCGTGGCGGGCGTGGCGCGCATGGAGTATCCGCGCTTTCAGGGCTACAACGTGCTCGGCGCCATCATCTGGGTCGCCATTTTTTTGGGCGGCGGTTATCTGTTCGGCAACATTCCGCTGGTTCGAGACAACTTCGGCGTCGTGACTTTGATGATCATTTTCGGTTCTTTGATACCGGTCGTGATCATGGCGCTGCGCAGCAAGCGCTGACGCAGTAACCGCTGACGCAGCACCACGATCGACATCCACAGCCTCAGAAGCTTAGGATGGCGCCGACCAGACCGCCGATCAGCAGGACCAGCATCGGCAAAGTTGCAAGTCCGAAGCCCGCGCTGCGCTTCTCGGCGGCTTTGACGTAGCCGGTGAAGTAGAGAAAGCGACCGACGACGAAGAGCGCACCGAGCACGGTGGCCCAGATCACGCTGATGAACAACGCGAACGACCACAGCGCGGGAATGAAGATGATCAGCTGCTCGAGCGTGTTCATCTGCGCTCGATAGTAGCGTTCGAAGTCGACGTTGCCGCTGGTCGCCGGCGCCTTCACGCCGAAGCGGTAGCGGGCACGACCGACGGCAAGGGCAAAGCCGAAGTACTCGATCAGCGCGACGAGCATGACGATATGGACCGGTGCGTATTCTGCCGACATGGGAACCCCCAGAATTGAAAACGGGTCGAATATAGCCTGTCGGCGCCGTGGGCGCAGGAGGAGATGGATCATGCAAGGACGCGCACGGGGCAAACCGACCGCGCTGTTGGCAGCGACCGTTCTGATATCGACGTCATGGGCGCTACCGCTGATGGCAGCCGATTTGCAGTTTGCGGGCTATGCACGCTCGCGTGACGACGGGCGCCTGCTCTACGTCGAGTCGCACCACGTGCGCAATTCGGGCGCGGTGGGCGAGACGCGCATCGTCATGTACCGCTGCAGCATCGATGGACCGGCGTTCGCACGCAAGGAGCTCACCTACGGTAGCGTGCGCGAAGAGCCGGAATTCATTTTCACCGACGCTCGCCGTGGTTACGTCGAGGGCTTGCGTCGGAGCACGCAGGGGCCGCAGGTGTTTCAGCAGGACAACGCGCGTGCTCCGCGCCGCGAAGCCAAAGTGCCTGCCAATGCGGTGATCGTTTCCGACGCCGGTTTCGACGAATTCGTGCGCAAGCACTGGGCCGAGCTCGAGGCGGGCAAGAGCGTTCGTTTTCCGTTCCTGATTCCGAGTCGTCTCGATTACCTGAGTTTCAAAGTAAAGAAGCACCACGAGATCAAGATCGACGGCGCAACCGCCAGCGTCATTCGTCTCAATCTTTCAGGAGTACTGGGCTGGTTTTTACCGTACATCGAAGTGTCTTACCGCAAGACCGACCGGGTGTTGATGCGCTACGAAGGGCTCACCAACATTCGTGGCGAAGACGACGAAAACTTCGTGGCGATCATCGAGTTTCCGATGCGCGAGCGTCGCAACGTGCCCGCAGTCGATCTGCTCAAGCTGCGGGCGGAGCCTCTCGTTTCCCGTTGTTGAGCGGAGCGCGTGGCCAGTTCACGAGCACTGTTCCAAAAAGAATCACCGCCGTACCCAAAATTTGCAGGCTGCCGAGACGCTCGTCGAGCACCCACCAGCCGAGCAATAGTGCGACCGCGGGATTCACGAAACCGTAGGTGGCCAGCTGCGCCGGTGTCACGTTGACCGACAACCAGGCAAAAGCGGTGTAGGCCACACCCGAGCTCGCAATCGTCATGTACGCCAGCGCGAGCAAGCCTTGCGTGTCCCAACTCCAGCGCGCCACGTCGCCCTGCAGCAGCGCAGGCACCAACAGCATGAGTCCGCCGCAGAACATCTGCAGTGCCGTGAAGGTCATCAGATCAAGCGCAGGCTGGGTATTGCGGATGTGGATGGTGCCCGCAGACCAGCAGAAGCAGCCGAACACCATCACGAGCGCCGGCCAAATCGAGGCGACGGCGGCATCGCCACCGCCCGGCAAGACGATCAGGCTGGTGCCGGCAAAGCCGGCTACGAGACCGATTGCGACTCGCGACGAAATTTTTTGAGCGCGGGCACCGAACATCCCGAGCAGCGGAATCCAGAACGACGACGACACGTTGAGTAGCGCCGCGAGATTCGAGGGCAGATGCTGCAGGCTCCACAGCGCCGAACCGTTGGAGAGGAACACCGCAAGACAGCCGACGGTGGCGAAGGTTTTCCAGTCGGCGCTCGTCAGCGCGGGTAGCCAGGGCTCGCCTGCTCTTCGGGCGAGCAACCGCGCCACCACGAACAGCAATAGCCCGCCGGTGATGAAGCGTGCGGCGCCGAAAGCAAAAGGCGGCAACCGACTGACGCCGATCTTCGTCATCAGGTAGCTCGAACCCCAGATCAGATAGATGATCGCGAACGAAACGACGAGCTTCGTGCGTCGCGAGGCGTCGACGTGGCCGCTCACGGATCTTGTCGGGACGCCGTGCCTAACCGGCGCGCGCGGCAGCCTCGGCACGAGTTGCGGTGCGATACATCAGAAAGCCGAGCGCCGCGAGCACCACGAGACCCAGCCACTCACCGAAGCGCAGACCCTCGGGCAGCGCGAGCACATCGGCGCTGCCCGAGGTGACGATGGGGATGGCGATGGCGATGCCCATCAGGGCCTCGCCGGTGATCATGCCTGCTGCGAACAACAGACCCTTGCGTCCACGACGTTCGAGATCGGCCTCTGCACAGCCCGCGCGACGCAGGTTCCGCTCGGCGAGAAACGCGAGCATGCCGCCGAGGAAGATTGGCGTCATGAGCTCGATGGGCAAATAAATACCCACCGCCACGGCGAGCACCGGAGTGCGGAAACTCGAGCCGCGAGCCTTCAAAATTTCGTCGACGACGATGATCGCGACGCCGATCACCGCGCCGATGGCGATCATGTCCCAGGGCAGCTGACCTCCGAAGAGTCCCTTGGCCACCGAAGCCATGAGCGTTGCCTGCGGGGCGAGCAGCGGATTCGGGTGCGTCTCGGTGGGTACACCGATGCCGTAGGCTCTTTCCAGTAGATTGAGCACCGGCGCCATGACGAGCGCGCTGCTCGCAGCGCCGATGGCGAGCATGACTTGCTGCCGCCACGGCGTGGCACCGACGATGTGACCACATTTGAGATCCTGAAGATTGTCGCCGGCGATGCACGCGGCGCAGCACACCACGGCTCCGATCATGA
>RGYP01000174.1 GCA_010031985.1 Gammaproteobacteria bacterium | reverse complement strand
CTTCGGGGTAATCGCCGGTCACCGTCTGCAGAAAGATGCTCTCGGGCAAACGCATGCCCTGATCGACCTGAAACTTTTGCGCGGGCATCACTTTGCCGCGGGCGATCCCCGCCATGTCCGGAACGATCGCCTCGACCTCTTGAATGTTGTGCTCGCGAAAAAACTGCGAAATCTGATCTGTCATGACACGAACCTCTGGCGGGCGCGAACACTCGCGGCCTCGCCGAAAGCGGCGAACATCGCCACCGAAAAATCATTGGCCATCACCCGCCACTCCGGATGCCACTGCACCGCGTAGGTGAAGGCCTTGGCGTCGGGCAGCGAGAACGCTTCGATGAGGCCATCGATCGCGCGCGCCTCGATGCGCAGCGGAGGCGCGAGTTGCTTGACCCCTTGGCCATGCAAGGAGTTCACGGCGATGCGCTCCGCCCCACCCGCCCACTCGCGCAAGCGACCAGGCTCGAGCAGCACCTCGTGCGCGGGTCCGTACTGCACATCGAGCGGCGCCGACTTGTCCTCGCGGTGATCACGCAACCCCGGCACCTCGTGGACGCGTTGCCACAGCTTGCCGCCCATAGCCACGTTCATTTCCTGGAAACCGCGACAGATTCCGAGGACGGGCACGCCCGCCGAAATCGCGCTGCGAATCAGCGGCAGCGTGGTCGCATCGCGCTCGGGGTCGTGCAAGGTGCCGGGCTCGCTTGGCCCCTCTTCATAGTGATGCGGCTCGACGTTCGAGGGACTGCCCGGGAACAGCAGACCATCCAAACCCGCGAGCAATTCGTCGACTTCGAGCGGCTCGGGCAGAACGGGGATCAACAGTGGCAAGCCGCCCGCCGCGCGCGCGACGGCATGCGCGTATTTCTCCCCGACCATGTGGAAGGGGTGCGGTCCGACCATGCGACGATCGGCGGGAATACCAATGACTGGGCGCGCGGACATAAGGGAGGCGGCGTTCGGACAAGAGCCGAGGCCGCGATCATTAGAGCACAGCCGGGCCCTGTATACCCGTCCAGCCGTTGAGATTGTTGCACTAACTTATTGTTTTTATTGGATCTATACTCTCGAGATATATTGCCGCACAGAGGCCCTAGCGCTTATGCTGCGTTTTTCCCGCGGGGCATCATGACGGCTTTTCTGGAACTCGAGCGCTTCCTCGAACGCTACCCGCAGACGCGTCACGTCGACGTCTTCCTGAACGATCTCAACACGGTCGAGCGCGGCAAACGCATCGAGCGCGAGGCGCTAGAACGTCTTTACGCCGAGGGGATGCTGCTGCCCGGTTCGATGTTCGCTCTCGATGTGCTCGGAGGCACCATTCAGGCGACGGGCCTCGGTTTCGACGAGGGCGATGCCGATCGCCCCTGCAAGCCGCTGCCCGGCAGCCTGGTGCCGGTGCCTTGGCAAAGCGGCGACGTCGCACAGCTACAGGTCTCGATGTACGAGCACGACGGGCGGCCGTTCTTCGCTGACCCGCGCAATGTGCTGGCGCGGGTGATGGACAAGTTTCATCGGCTCAATCTCACGCCCGTGGTGGCGATCGAATACGAGTTCTATTTCGTCGATCGCGCGCGGACGGCCGAGGGCCACCCGCAGCCACCACCGCTGCCGATCACGGGTCGGCGCGAGTTTCGAACACAGATCAACTCAATGACTGATCTCGATGAATATTCGAGAGTTTTATCGCGTATCGACGAAGTGGCACGGGCCCAAGGTCTACCCGCCACGAGCGCCCTCGCCGAGTACGGTCCCGGCCAGTTCGAGGTCAACCTCGCGCACCGCGCCGACGCCCTGCAAGCCTGCGACGAAGCGCTGCGCTTCAAGCGCGTGGTACGCAGCGTCGCCCGCGAGCAAGGCTGGGATGCGACCTTTCTGCCCAAGCCCTACCGCGACATGGCGGGCTCGGGTCTGCACGTGCACGTGAGCCTGCTCGATGCGGCGGGCTCGAACCTCTTCGCCTGTCCGGACCCGGCGGCCGCCGGCGAAGAGGCAACGCACCATGGCGTCGAGAGCAGCGCGCTGCGCCATGCGCTCGGCGGCCTGCTGCGCACCATGGCCGACAGCGTCGCGATCTGCGCGCCCGGACCGAACTCCTATCGACGCTTTCGACCCGAGGCCTACGTGCCGATGATCCCCTCGTGGTCGGTGAACAATCGCGGCTCGGCGCTACGCTTGCCGGTCAGCGACGATCGCAATCGGCGCATCGAGCATCGCCTCGCGGGCGCAGATGCGAACCCGTATCTGGTCGTCGCCTGGGTGCTGGCCAGCATCCACCACGGTATCGCGGAAGGTCTCGAGCCGATCGCGCCGGTGCGCGGTAATGCGTATCGCGAGTCCGGCGAGACGCTGCCTGCGCACTGGGCGAGCGCGATCGAGCGCTTCCGTCGTAGCGACTTCGCCGCGAGCTATCTCGGCCGACCGTTCCGCGACCACTACGCCACGGTCAAGCAGGCCGAACTCGACGACTTCAACTCCTACGTCACGCCGCTCGAGATGCAGTGGTACCTCGGCGCGATTTGAGCGCATGAACGCGCACGTGGACTCCTGGTACGCCGCCAGCGCGGCTGCCGACGCCGCGGCGAGACCGCCACGCCCCACCCTCACAGGTCACCTCGAGGTCGACGTCTGCGTGGTCGGCGGTGGCATCGCCGGCTGCTCGACCGCACTGCATCTGGCCGAGCGGGGCTACCGCGTCGCGCTGCTCGAGGCCGAGGTCATCGGCTGGGGCGCTTCGGGACGCAGTGGTGCACAGGCCATCACCGGCGTCGCCTGCGGGCAAAGCAAGCTCGAATCTTTGGTGGGTGCCGACGATGCCCGCCGGATCTGGGACATGAGCGTCGAGGCGCTCGCCCTGCAGCGTGAGCTCATTCAAAAATACGCGATCGACTGCGATTACGTCGCCGGCCAGATGCACGTCGCCCTCAAGCCGCGACAGGAGCGCGAACTGCGCGAAGAAGTGGCCATGCTCGAGCGCCGCTACGACTATCGCTCGGTGCGCATGGTCGAGCGCGACGAAGTGCGCACTCTGATCGACTCGGACCGCTACATCGCCGGTACTTTCGATCCCCTCTGTGGACATCTGCATCCGCTCAAATACACGCAGGGCCTCGCCGCCGCGGCCGAGCGCCTCGGCGTCAATGTATTCGAGCACTCGCGGGTGCTCGGTTACACCCGCTCATCCACGGCGCACCTGCACGTCCGCACCGCCGAGGGCGAGATTCGCTGTCGGCATCTTGCGCTCTGCGGCAATGCCTGGCTTGGGCCGACGGCGCCAGCGCTCGCCCGAAAAATCATCGGTGTCGGCACCTACATCGTCGCGACGCAAGTGCTCGGCGCCGAACGCGCTGCGGCACTCATCCGCAACAATGCGGCGGTCACCGACGTCAACTGGGTGATCGACTACTTTCGACGCTCGGCGGATCACCGCCTGCTCTTTGGTGGGCGAGTGAGCTACTCCGGCGTCGACCCACTCGGCACGCGACGCGCGACCCGTGCGCGCATGCTCAAAGTTTTTCCGCAACTCGCCGACGCGGACGTGGACTATGCCTGGGGCGGACTCGTCGACATCACGCTCAATCGTGCGCCGCACTTCGGTACGCTAGAGCGCGACGTCTATTTCGTGCAGGGCTTCAGCGGCCACGGAATCGCCCTCACCGGCATCGCCGGCAAGCTGCTCGCCGAGGCCATCAGCGGGCAATCCGAGCGCTTCGATATCTTTGGGCGTATTCGACACCGCGACTTTCCCGGCGGAGACGCCCTGCGCCGACCGGCGCTGGTGTTGGCGATGCTGTGGTATCGCCTGCGAGATCTGCTGTAGCGCAGACGCTGGCGTTAACGCAGGCGAGCGCTCAGTGATGCAGAAAGCGGCGCAGCATCGGCCGCAATCGTTGCTCGGTGATCTCGGCGACCACCGAGTACGCGGCGGGTACGACCACGAGCGAGAGCAGCGTCGAGGTGATCAGCCCACCGATCACCGACACCCCGAGTGGCGTGCGGAAATTACCGTCCGCTCCGAGACCCAAGGCGATCGGCAACATGCCGGCGCCCATGGCGAGCGTGGTCATGATCACCGGCCGCGCGCGCTTGCGGCAGGCGTCGATCAAAGCCTCGTCGCGTGACATCCCGGCCTGCTCGCCAAGGATTGCGTAATCGACGATCAGGATGGAATTTTTGACGGCGATGCCATTGAGCAGCAACAGCCCGATCAAGGATGGCAGCGAGAGCGCGGTGCCGGTGAGCAACAAAAGACCGAAAGCCCCGCCACCGCACAGCGGCACGGCCGCGAGGATGACGATCGGCTGCGTCCCACTATGAAACAGCAACACCAGCACCAGATAAACCGAGACGATCCCCGCGAGCAACGCGAGGATGAAACCGACGAAGAGCTCGACGAAGGCTTCGGAATCCCCCGCCGGCAGAATGCGCACGCCGGGGGGCAGATTCTGCATGGCGGGCATAGCGCTGACCTTGGACATCACGTCGCCGAGTGGCAAACCGTTGAGCTCTGCGGAGACCGTGACCGTGCGCTCGCGATTCAGGCGATCGATGCGCGCAGGGCCACTGCCCTCGGTGATGTCGGCTACGGCCGAGAGCGGCACCGGGCCACCCTTGCCGGGCACGCGTAGCTGCTGCAGCACGGCGGGGTCGGTGAGCGATGACCCGGCGAGCTGCACGCGGATCGGCACCTGACGCTCGGCCAAGTTCAGCTTGGCGAGCCGCTGGCGGATGTCGCCACTCGTGGCGATGCGGGCCGCATCGGCAATGTCGATC
>RGYP01000173.1 GCA_010031985.1 Gammaproteobacteria bacterium | reverse complement strand
GGCTTCGAGTACGCGCTTGTGCGTGTGCAGGCCCTTGTACTTCGGCAGCAGCGAGGGGTGAATGTTGAGCAGGCGATCGTTGAGGGCGTTGACGAACTCGTCGCTCAAAATGCGCATGTATCCGGCGAGCACCACGACTTGCGGCTGTAGCCGTCGAAGCGCGGCGAGTAGACGATCGCCATGGCTGCGGCGATCGTCGCCGGCCTGCATGGGGATGGCCTCGACGTGTAGGCCGCGATCGCGCGCTTTGGCGAGTCCTGGCGCTTGCGGTTTGTCGGAGATCACGCCAACGACGTCGGCAGCGAGGCTGCCGCTACGACACGCGTCGTGAATGGCGAGCATGTTGCTGCCAGTCCCCGAAATCATGATCGCGATGCGCAGACGCGCGGTCATCACGCAATGCTGACGTCGCCCTGACCGCGACGCACTTCGCCGATCAGCGTGGCACGTTCGCCTTGGGCCTTGAGCACGGCGAGGGCGCGATCGGCATCGTCACGATCGACGATCGCCACCATGCCGATGCCGCAGTTGAAGGTGCGATGCATTTCGGCGTCGGCCACGCCGCCCGCAGCTTGCAGCCATTCGAAGACGGGGTCGCGATGCCAAGCGCTGCGTTGCAGCGTGACGCCACAGTCTTCGGGGAGCACCCGAGGGATATTGTCGGTCAGGCCGCCACCCGTGATGTGCGCGAAGCCGTGCACCGGCAAGGCTCGACCCAAGGCCAGCATCGAGGGCACGTAGATTCTCGTCGGTGCGAGCAAGCGATCGAACAGCGCTTGCCCATCAACCATGGTCGAGGCGTCGGCGTTCTTCAGGGCGACGAGGCGACGGATCAAAGAATAGCCGTTGGAGTGCGGACCCGAGGAGGCCATGCCGATCACGGCATCGCCGGCTTTGACCTTGCTGCCGTCGATGATGGCGTCGCGCTCGACCACGCCGACGCAAAAACCCGCGAGGTCGTAATCGCCGCCGTGGTACATGCCCGGCATTTCGGCAGTCTCGCCACCCACCAGTGCGCAGCCGGCCTGCCGGCAGCCCTCGACGATCCCGGCGATCACGCTCTCGGCCACCGCGACCTGCAATTTGCCCGTGGCGTAGTAATCGAGAAAAAAGAGTGGTTCCGCACCTTGCACGGCGACGTCGTTGACACACATGCCGACGAGGTCGATACCGATGGTACTGTGGCGTGCGGTATCGATGGCGAGCCGCAGTTTCGTGCCCACGCCGTCGGTACCCGAGACCAGCACCGGGCGCTGCCAGCGACCGGGCGGTAGTTCGACGAGGGCGCCGAAACCGCCGATACCGGCCAGCACCTCCGGGCGCTGCGCGCGGCGGACCAAAGGTTTGATGCGCTCGACGAGTTCGTCACCTGCGTCGATGTCGACACCCGCGTCGCGGTAGGTGAGTCCGGAGGTCTTTTCTGGAGGCTGGCTCATGGGCGTCGGGCGGTCAAAAACGCTGTGCTATTGTACGCGCTTTCCACCATGACCATGCCGTTTACCAGTGCATTCCGTCGTTCGCGAACCCGCCGCGCCGGTTGCATGGCGACGCTCGCCGTCGCGAGTTGCGCGTTGTTTGCGGGGTTGGCGACGGCCACGCAAACCGTGGTCATCGGCGAGGTCGAAGTCCAATCCACGGGCGATGCCGCTTACGTCGAGGCCATGCGCGCGGCGATCGTGCGGACGACCGGTCGGCGCAGCGCCGCCACCGATCCGGCTTTCGCGACACTGATTCAGGACGCGCGGCGCTACGTGCAGATCTTTCGCCCGCCGACCGGGGGTAACCCGGCGCGCATCACGCTCGACGTGGTCGCCATCGAGCGGGCGATCGCCGCCCTCGGTCAGACGACTTGGTCCCGAGAGCGCCCCGTCGTGCTCGGCGTCATCACGGCGGCCCCCGAGGGCGCAGATCCCGGTACGGTGCGCGCACAACTCGAGCGCGCCGCCATCGAACGAGGTTTGCCGCTGCGCCTCTCATCGGCCGCGGCTGCGGGTGTCACGCCCGGCACCGTAGTGACTCCCGAAGCCGCGCTGCTTGCGGCGCGTCGTGCCGGCGCCGACGTCGCGCTCGTCGGGGCGGCGGATGGGGCGGAGTGGCAGTGGACCTTGTTCGATGGGGCGAGCGCCACGGTTTTCTATGGTGACGTCGCCGCCGGCGTCGAAGGCGCGGCCGACACCTTGGCGCTCGGCTCGCTGGCTGCGGTGGCACAACCCTTGGGGGAAGCCGAGTTCCACGTGCGCGGCGTGCGCTCGCTCAAAGATTACGCCGACGTGCAGAAGCTGCTGGTCGCCATGCCGGCGATCAAATCCGCGGATTTGGTCGCGACCGATGCCGAAGGGGCATGGTTTCGTGTCGAGGTATCGGGTGGCGCGGCCGGTCTTGCCGAGGCGCTCGCGACGCAACCGCGGCTCAAGCGCGAGGGCGGCAGCAACTCGCGTGACTACCGATACGGGCCTTGAGATCCCATGCTGCGTCATCTGCCAAACGCGATTTGTCTGCTGCGCATCGCGCTCACCGTGCCGACGGTGCAGGCGATCGAGCGGGGTGATTACGTGCTCGCGCTGGTGATTTTTTCGGCGGCCGCGATTTCCGACGGTGTCGATGGTTACCTTGCCAAGCGCTTTGCGTGGCACTCGAATCTGGGTCGCATCCTCGATCCGCTCGCAGACAAAATTTTGTTGGTCGCGGCGTTCTTGACCTGCGCCTGGCAAGGCCTGGTGCCCGTGTGGCTTGCGGCGGCCGCGATCGCGCGGGATGTCATGCTGGTCGGCGGCGCGATCATCTTTCGCTTGTGGTTCGGGCCCATCGAGGGTCATCCGACGAGGGTCTCGAAGGTCAACACCACGCTGCAGATCATCGTCGTGATCGTGGCGATGCTGAATGCCGCGACCGGGTTCGTACCTAATGCCTTGGTGTTCGCGCTCGCCGCGGCGACGTTCCTCACCACCGTGGTGTCCGGCGTGCAATACACCGCGCGCTCGGTCAAGCGGGCCTGGCACATGTCACCCGCAGTACGCTGAGCCGCGATCGTCATGGAACAGTTGCCGCTCGGTGTCCAGCTGCGCGAACGCGCGAGTTTCGAGGGCTTCGTCACCGGCCACAATCTCGAGGCCGTGACGCGCGTGCAGGCCGCGGCGCTGCAGCGCTCGCGGGCAGTGCTCTGGTTGTGGGGGGCCGCAGGTTGCGGTCGCAGTCATCTGTTGCTCGCGGCCTGTGCCGCTGCGCCGCTCGGTGCGCGCGTCACCTACCTGCCGCTCGCCGATCTTGCCGAGTCGGCGGTCGATTTTTTGGGTGGCGCGCTCGGTTCAGAGCTGCTCTGCATCGACGACATCGAGCACGGCGTCGGCGATCCGGTGATCGAACGCGCGCTGTTCGCGCTTTATCGGCTCGGCGAAGAGCAGGGTGGTCGTCTCATCGTGGCCGCCGCCGCGCCGCCGGCGGCGCTCGGTTGGCAACTCGCCGACATCGGCTCGCGATTCGGTGCCGCCGAGATTTTCCAGTTGCGCGCGCTCGACGAGGCGGGCGAACACGAGGCCTTGCGTCGACGCGCTGCACAGCGCGGCCTGGATCTGCCCGAAGAAACGGCACGCTACCTGCTCAGACGATTCCCGCGCGACATGCGTACGCTCGGCAAACTGCTCGACGAGATCGACGTGGCCGCACTCAGCGCACAGCGTCGGCTCACCGTGCCGTTCGTGCGCGAGATTCTCGGCGAGTCTTGAGTGCGATCGCCGTCTCGGCGACGCGTGCGCCGTGCGCGCGCGCCAGCGTTTTTTCTTCTTCGGTGAGCGCCACGGCGTTGCCGTAAGGCGTGAAGTGCGAGGCCCCGTAGGGCGTGCCACCCGAGCGCGTGCTCGAGAGTGCCTGCTCGGCGAAGGGAATGCCGACGATCAGCATGCCGTGATGGATGAGCGGCACCATCATCGACAACAAGGTGCTCTCTTGTCCGCCGTGCAGGCTGCTGCTACCGGTGAACACGCCCGCGGGCTTGCCGATCAGTGAGCCGTCGGCCCACAGCGCACTCGTCGAATCGAGGAAATATTTGACCGGCGCCGCCATGTTGCCAAAGCGGGTGGGGCTGCCGAGCAGCAGGCCATCGCAGCGACGCAGGTCATCGAGTGTTGCCCAGGGCGCGCCCGCCTCGGGCACTTGCTGCACGGGGCGTTCGTTCTCGGCGGAAACCACGGGTAAGCTGCGCAGCGTTGCCATCGCACCTGCGACCGACTCGATGCCGCGGCAAATCTGTCGGGCGAGCTCGGCGGTCGCCCCGTGCCTCGAATGGTAGATGACGAGTACGTTGACGTCGCTCATGTCGCGGACCCCGCGGCCAGCAGGCGCGCGAGCACTTCGCCCATCGGCCAATCTTCGTTCGCACTCGCGCGACGGTGTCGGTATTCGAGTTTGCCGGCTTCGATGCCGCGATCGGAAATGACGACGCGGTGCGGAATACCGAGCAGCTCGGCGTCGGCAAACTTCACGCCAGGTCGCGCGTCGCGATCATCGAGCAGCACGTCGATGCCGGCCGCCTGCAGCTCGGCGTAGAGCTGGTCGGCGAGCTCGCGCACCTTGGGGGATTTCGGTGCGTTGAGCGGCACCAGCACCACGCGAAAGGGAGCGATCGGTTCGGGCCAAATGATGCCGGCTGCATCGTGATTTTGCTCGATGGCAGCCGCCACGATGCGAGTGACACCGATGCCGTAGCAGCCCATGTACATCACTACGGGCTTGCCGGCTTCATCGAGCACGGTCGCCTGCAGGGCTTCGCTGTATTTGCGACCAAGCTGAAAGATATGACCGACT